>CAMCBY010000090.1 GCA_945873015.1 Klebsiella pneumoniae | reverse complement strand
CTCGAATTGCTGGATTGTTTCCTGCGTCATCGCCGTGAGGTGGTGACCCGTCGCACCCTGTTCGAAGTGCGCAAGGCGCGTGACCGCGCTCATATTCTGGAAGGTCTCGCTGTCGCGCTGGCCAACATCGACCCGATCATCGCGCTGATCAAGGCCTCGCCGAACCCGAACGAAGCGCGCGAAGCGTTGATGGCCGAAGCGTGGGCGCCGGGCATGGTGATGACCATGCTGGAACGGGCCGGTTCGGATGTCTCGCGGCCGCAGGATCTCGCGCCACAGTTCGGCATGAAGGCCGATGGTTATCATCTGTCTGAACGTCAGGCGAAAGAAATCCTCGACATGCGTCTGCAGCGCCTGACCGCGCTCGAGCAGGACAAGATTCTCGAGGAATACCGCGAAGTGCTGGCGCGCATCGATGACCTGCTGGACATCCTGCACCGTCCCGAGCGTTTGATGCAGGTGATTCGCGACGAGCTATTGGAAATTCGCGAGCAGTTCGGTGACGAGCGCCGTACGCAAATCGTCGAGAACCACGAGAACCTGTCGCTGGAAGATCTGATCTCCCAGGAAGACGTGGTGGTGACCTTGTCCCACGCCGGTTATGCCAAGTCGCAGCCGATTGAGGTCTACCGTTCGCAGCGCCGCGGTGGCAAGGGCAAGACCGCGACCACCACCCGTGACGAGGATTTTGTCGACAAGCTGTTCGTGGCCAATACCCATGACACCATGTTGTGCTTCTCCAATCACGGCAAGTTGTACTGGCTTAAAGTCTACGAAGTGCCGCAGGCCGGCCGCACCGCACGCGGTCGTCCGCTGGTCAATCTGCTGCCCCTGACCGACAACGAGCGCATCACTGCGGTGCTGCCGATCAAGGAATTCGACCCTGAGCTCTATGTCGTGATGGCGACCGCCAGCGGTGTCATCAAGAAGACTTCGCTCGCGAGTTTTTCGCGTCCGCGTACCGCCGGCATCATTGCGGTCGACCTCGACGACAACGATCGTCTGGTCGGCGTGGCGCTCACCCAGGGCGCGGCCGATCTCATGCTGGTCAGCTCCGGCGGCAAAGCGGTGCGCTTCTCCGAGCAGCATGTGCGGCCGATGGGACGACTGGCGCGCGGCGTGCGCGGTATTCGCCTTGGCCCCGATCAGGAAGTCATCGGCCTGATTTCCATGGAAGGTGAAGGCACGGTGCTGATCGCCACCTCCAAGGGTTACGGCAAACGCACGCGTTTCGAGGAATATCCGGTCAAGGGCCGTGGCGGCCAGGGTGTGATTGCCATCCAGGCCAGTGAGCGCAATGGCAATGTGATCGGTGCGGTCGCGGTGTCCGACGACGACGAAATCATGCTGATCAGCGATAAAGGCACCTTGGTGCGCACACCGGTAGCCGGCATTTCAGTCATTGGTCGTAACACCCAGGGCGTGCGCCTGATCGCCCTGGCCGATGGTGAATCGCTGGTCGGCCTCGAGCAGATAGCAGACCTCGCCGGCATCTCGGGCGAAGGCGGCGACATCGAGGACGGCGAACTGGCCGACGGTGCCGACGGCGCTGGTGATGACGTAGCCGACGGCGCCGACGGCGCCGCCAGCGAATAGCGCGGCCGACGGCGGCCTTCATCATGCTCTCGAACCGATTAGTGGCGCGTTGGCGTAGCCGTCAGCCGCGACGGCTCACGGACTGAGTCGCACCCGATGTCGACCGAGCAGCGTATAGGCGAATTGCGCGTCATGATAGACGCGGTCGATGACGAGCTACTGCAACTGCTCAATCGCCGCGCGGCGCTGACCACCGAAGTGGGCGACGTAAAACGCGCCAGCGGCACAGTCACCGAGTTCTACCGTCCCGAACGCGAAGCACGCATTCTGCGGCGCCTGGTGGAAGCCAACCCCGGCCCGCTGCCAGACGAAGATCTGGTGCGCGTGATGCGCGAAATCATTTCCACCTGTCTGTCCCTGGAACACGCACTGCGGGTTGCTTATCTCGGCCCCGAAGGCACCTACACCCATGCCGCGGTGATGAAACATTTCGGTGGTGCGATTGAGCCGGTAGCGAACACCAGCGTCGGCGAAGTGTTTCGCGAAGTCGAATCGCGCGCCTGCGACTACGGCGTGGTGCCGATAGAGAATTCGGTCGGCGGCTCAATCAACCAGACCTTGGATTGCCTGAGCGAATCGTCGTTGCGCATCTGCGCTGAAATCGTGTTGGCAGTCCATCACCAGTTGTTGACCAATGTCTCCTCACTTGAGGAAGTGCAACGCGTTTACGCTCATGAGCAGGCGCTTGCGCAATGTCGCGGCTGGTTGGACCGTCACCTGCCGGCGGCCGAGCGCATCGCTTTCAGTTCCAATGCGGCTGCCGCGCAGCGCGCGCGTCAGGAAGCCGGCAGCGCCGCAATCGCGAGCATCGATGCCGGGCGCCGTTATGGGCTCACTGCGCTTGCATCCAATATCGAAGACTTCCCCCATAACACCACGCGCTTCGCCGTGTTGGGGCGCGCGATACCGCGTGACAGCGGCGATGACGTCACCAGTGTGATGTTCGGTCTGCCCAACAAGGCCGGCGCACTGCATGCCATTTTGAGTGTATTGGCCGAACGCGGGATCAGCATGACGCGTATCGAATCGCGTCCGGCGCGTAATGGTGTCTGGGATTACCTGTTTTTTGTCGATCTGCTCGGGCATAACGATGACCCGGTGGTGGCGGCAGCCCTAGCCGAGATTGAAAACCGCGCAAGTCTGTTCAAGCTGCTCGGCAGCTATCCGCGCGCCATTCTCTGAGCGCAGCGCAGGCTCGCCAAGGTGACCGCATGATTTCCAAGCTGGTGGTGATAGGCGTTGGCCTGATCGGTGGTTCGCTGGCGTGCGCGTTGCGCAAGGCGGGACAGGTTGGCGAAGTGGTCGGCGTCGGGCGTGGCCTTGCCAATCTCGAACAGGCGGTCGCGCTAGGTGTCATCGACAGTTTCAGCCAGGACGCCGCGCAGGCTGTGGTCGACGCCGATATGGTCGTGATCGGAGCGACTTTGGGTTCGACCGCCGTCATCCTGGCAGACATCGCGCCGGTACTGAAAGCGACTTCCATCGTCACCGACGTGGGCAGTACCAAGGCCAGCGTGGTGGCGGCTGCGCGTGCGGCTTTAGGCCCGGCTATCTCTCGTTTTGTACCCGGCCATCCAATCGCCGGTACTGAACACAGCGGTGCACAAGCCGCGTTTGCCGAACTTTATGTCGGCCACCGCGTCATCCTGACGCCAATCGCCGAAACCGATAACGAGGCGCTGGCGCGTGTCCATGCGATGTGGGAATGCGCCGGAGCGCGCGTCACACACATGGCAGTGGAGGATCACGATCGAGTGCTGGCCGCGACATCCCATTTACCGCATATGCTGGCCTTCACCTTGGTCGATATGCTTGCCGCTGCCAATGACGCCGACGATATTTTTGCGTTTGCGGCCGGCGGCTTTCGTGATTTCACCCGCATCGCTTCCAGCAACCCGGAGATGTGGCGCGATATCGCGCTCGCCAATCGCGATGCGTTGCTGGAGATCTGTGGTGCCTACAGCGCGCGCCTTGAACGTCTTATGCAGGCGCTGCGCGAAGGCGATGGCGCGATGCTCGAACAATCCTTCAAGCGTGCCAAACAGGCGCGCGATCGCTGCGTAGTACCGGAAGCCAATGCACGTCGCCAATGATCTCATCGTTGCGCCCGGAGGCGCGCTGACCGGTACTGTGGTCGTTCCCGGCGACAAATCGGTGTCCCATCGCTCGGTGATGTTCGGGGCCTTATCCGACGGCGTGTGTCAGGTCTCCGATTGTCTGCTCGGAGAAGACGTGCTCGCGACCATCGATGCGTTTCGTGCCCTCGGCGTCACCATCGACAATCACGGTGACGGTCGTCTGACCGTGCACGGCGTCGGCGTCGATGGTTTGCAGGCGCCGCAGGCGCCGCTCTATCTCGGCAACTCCGGCACCTCGATGCGCCTGCTGTGCGGCATCCTCGCGGGCGCTGGCCTCGCGGCGACGTTGACCGGCGATCCGTCTTTGAGCCGTCGTCCGATGCGGCGTGTGGCCGAACCTTTGAACCGCATGGGCGCGCGCCTTACTACCGCCGAGGGCGGCACGCCGCCGGTGATACTGGCCGGCGGCGGGCGACTGCAAGCCATCGACTACGTGCTGCCGGTCGCGAGTGCGCAGGTCAAATCGGCGGTGCTGCTGGCCGGGCTGTATGCCGACGGTGTGACGCGCGTGACCGAACCGGCGCCGACCCGTGACCACACCGAACTCATGCTGCGCGCCTGCGGTGTCGAACTCGACAGCCACGCCGGTACCGTCAGCCTGCGCGGTGGGCAGCGCTTGAAACCCTTCGATATCGCCGTGCCGGCGGATATCTCCTCGGCGGCCTTTTTTATCATTGGCGCGGCGATTGCGCCCGGCAGCCAGCTGACCCTGCCGGCTGTCGGCGTCAATCCGACCCGCACCGGTGTGCTCGACATCATGAGCGCGATGGGCGCTCGGATTGACCACGGCGCACCGCGCGCGGTTGGCAGTGAGCCGGTAGCTGACCTGACCATCTACGGTTCAGATCTGGTCGGCATCGAGATCCCGCAAGCCGCGGTACCGCTCGCCATCGACGAGTTCCCGGCCATTTTTATCGCTGCGGCCTGTGCCCGCGGCCGTACCGTACTGCACGGCGCAGAAGAGCTGCGACACAAAGAAAGTGACCGCATCGCGGTGATGGCCGACGGACTCAACGCGCTTGGTATTCAGACCGAGGTGTTCGACGACGGCATCGCCATCGAGGGTGGGCAGTTGCACGGTGGCGAAATCGATGCCCACGGCGACCACCGCATCGCGATGGCATTTGCGATGGCGGCGCTGCGCGCCGATGGCCCGATCACGATTCGTAATGCGGCCAATATCGCGACTTCCTTTCCCACCTTCGCCGCCACCGCCACGGCCTGTGGTCTGCGGATAACGCCCTGATGGTGCCGAGCGCAGCGCCGGTCATCACCATCGATGGCCCGAGTGGCACCGGCAAGGGCACACTGGCACGTCTGATCAAGGCTTGGCTGGGCTGGCATCTACTTGATTCCGGTGCCCTTTATCGCGTGACGGCGCATTTCGCTCTGCTCAAAGGGGTGGCGCTGGACGATGCCGATGCGGTCGCCTTATTGGCCGCTCGACTGCCGGTGGAATTTGTCGAGGGACAGGACGACACGCGTGTGCTGCTCGATGGCAGCGACGTCACTGACCTCATTCGCAGCGAGGTTGCCGGTGCCCGTGCCTCGCAGGTCGCGGCCCTCGGGCCGGTACGCGCGGCGCTGCTAGAGCGTCAACATGCCTTCCAGCAGATGCCCGGCCTGGTCGCCGACGGCCGCGATATGGGCACCGTGGTGTTCCCCACCGCCGACCTCAAGATCTATCTCACCGCGAGTGTCGAGGAACGGGCGCGGAGGCGCTACAAGCAATTGAATGAAAAAGGAATGGGTGTTAACCTCCCGCAGCTTTTAGGGGACATCGCCGAGCGGGATCGTCGCGACGAACAGCGTTCCATCTCCCCTCTCAAGCCAGCAACCGACGCCATCATTCTCGACACGACCGATAGCGATATCGCCGCCGTGGTTCTGCATGTTAAACGTCTGGTGCGTGAAGCAGGTCTGGCCAACGGCGCGGCGTCCTGAAGGACATGCCAAGGCCAAAGGCCTTCCGATTAACTTAACTTAAGCTAGGAGACGGCAAGGTCTGACATTAGCCCAGCCTTGATGGCCGCGGCGCGACAGACTTTCGTTCAACAAAAGATTATGGCGGAAAGTTTCGCAGAATTATTCGAAGAGAGTCAGGTCGCAGCCAAGATGCGGCCCGGCACCATCGTCAAGGGCATCATCGTCGAGATCCGTTCGGATTTCGTGGTCGTGAATGCCGGATTGAAGTCCGAGGGTGTCATTCCGCTCGAGCAGTTTCGTAACAATGCCGGCGACGTAGACGTCAAGGTGGGCGACGAGATCGACGTCGCACTGGACGCAGTCGAAGACGGCTATGGCGAAACCCGTTTGTCGCGCGACAAGGCCAAGCGCGCCAAGGCTTGGGAAGAACTCGAGAAGGCCTGCGAAACCAACGAAACCGTCATCGGTATCATCAGCGACAAGGTCAAGGGCGGTTTCACCGTCGACATCAGCACCATCCGTGCGTTCCTGCCCGGTTCGCTGGTCGACGTGCGTCCGGTGCGCGATACCAGCTACCTGGAAGGCAAGCCGCTCGAATTCAAGGTCATCAAGGTTGACCGTCGCCGCAACAACGTCGTGGTGTCGCGCCGTGCGGTGGTGGAGAGCGAAAACTCGGCCGAGCGCGAAGCGTTGCTCGAAGGTCTGAACGAAGGTTCAACCATCAAGGGTTTGGTCAAGAATCTCACCGACTACGGTGCGTTTATCGACCTCGGTGGCATCGACGGCCTGCTGCACATCACCGACATGGCATGGCGTCGCGTCAAGCATCCGTCGGAAGTGGTCAACATCGGCGATGAGATCGAAGTGAAAGTGTTGAAGTTCGATCGCGAGCGTCAGCGTGTTTCCTTAGGCCTCAAGCAGCTCGGCGACGACCCGTGGGTCGATATCGCGCGTCGCTATCCAGAACACTCACGCCTGTTCGGCAAGGTTTCGAACATCGCCGATTACGGCTGCTTCGTCGAAATCGAAGAGGGTGTCGAAGGTCTGGTGCACGTGTCCGAGATGGATTGGACCAACAAGAACGTGCATCCGTCCAAGGTTGTGCATCTTGGCGAAGAAGTCGAAGTCATGGTGCTCGATATCGACGAAGAGCGTCGTCGTATTTCGCTCGGCATGAAGCAGTGCCGTTCCAATCCGTGGGAAGAATTTGCCGCTACCCATAACAAGGGTGAGCGTGTGGTCGGCAAGATCAAGTCGATCACCGACTTCGGTATTTTCATCGGTCTCGATGGCGGTATCGACGGTCTGGTGCATCTGTCCGACCTGTCGTGGGATCTGCCCGGCGAAGAAGTGGTGCGCAACTACAAGAAGGGCGACGAGCTCGAGACTGTGGTGCTTGCCGTCGATGCCGAACGCGAGCGTATTTCGCTCGGCGTCAAACAGCTCGCCCAGGACCCGTTCTCGACCTACCTCGCTCAGCATGGCAAGGGTGTGATCGTGGTCGGCAAGATTGTGGCGGTTGATGCCAAGGGTGCAACTATCGATCTGGCGGAAGGTGTAGAGGGCTCGCTGCGCGCGTCCGAAATCTCCATCGACGCGGTCGATGATGCGCGCAAAGTGTTGCGTGAAGGCGAAGAAGTGGAGGCGCTGATCGTCGGCGTCGACCGCAAGCGCCGCGTGGTCAACCTCTCAATCAAGGCCAAAGAGAGCGAGGAAGAGCAGGCTGCCCTGCAGGAGTACAGTTCCGACAACGACGGTACTCGCACGACGCTTGGTGATCTGCTGAAAGAGCAGCTCGATAAGTAAGTCTCTGCGCGCGCGTCCCTGAGCAGTCAGGGACGCGTGGTCCTCGGCGCAGGCAAGTTGAGAACAATAATGACGAAGTCTGAACTGATCGAATCGTTGGTACGTAAGCAGTCACAGCTTGGTTATCGTGACGTTGAGTTAGCGGTCAAGACCATGCTTGAACATATGGGTCAGACGCTCGCAACCGGCGAACGAATCGAGATTCGCGGCTTTGGCAGTTTCTCTCTCCATTACCGTCCGCCGCGCGTGGGGCGCAACCCCAAGTCCGGTGATCCGGTGTCACTGCCCGCCAAATACGTGCCGCACTTCAAGCCCGGCAAAGAACTGCGTGAGCGGGTCAATCTGGGGGCGGAAACCGCGCCTGAGATCAAACTCGCGCGGGACTACGATCCGGATACCGATGGCGACAATGATCTTCTGGACGACGACGACGAGCCGTAACCAGGCACTTTGGTCGCGGCGGCTACACGGCCGCATTCCTCATGCGTGCCGGCTTCCATCTGATCACAAGGACCAGCGCCGCTCGTTGAGGCGGTGAGGAGGAATGCCGTGGCGCGTGTGCTGTATCTGGTGATAGCCGTTCTGGTGGCCCTCTCGGGTCTCGCTTTCCATTTACGTAACAAACAAGACATCGCGCTGGATTATTTCGCCGGTACGGTAACCGTCGAGCTGTCGCTGGTGGTGGTGGGCTCGCTGGTGCTGGGTGTTGCGCTTGGCGCGCTGGTCATGAGTAGCACGCTGCTGCGTCAGACGGCCGAAATCCGTCGTTTGAAACGTCGTCAGTTGATCGCCGGGCGCGAACTCGCAAGCCTGCGTGCGATCTCCGCCAAAGATGTCACCTGAATATCTATTCGCGCTGGTGGTCTGCCTGCTGCCGGTGGCGGCGCTGTCGGGCTGGTTGATAGGCAGACGCGATCGCGGCGCGCGGCGCGGCGGGCGCAGTAGCAGCGGAGGACTGTCTTCGGACTATATCCGCGGCCTCAATTTCCTCCTGAACGATCGGCCGGACAAGGCCATCGAAGTCTTCATCAAAGCCATCGAGATCGAAAGCGAAACGGTCGAGACCCATCTGGCCCTCGGCAATCTGTTTCGGCGGCGTGGTGAAGTCGATCGCGCCATCCGTATTCATCAGAACATCGTCGCGCGGCCCAGCCTCGAATTCGATCAACGCGCACTGGCTCTACTCGAACTCGGCCTCGACTATATGCGTTCGGGTCTGCTCGACCGCGCAGAAAGCCTGTTCAAGGAATTATTGGAGAGTGGCGCCCATCAACGCCAGGCCATCGATCATCTGGTGGATATCTATCAGCAGGAACGCGACTGGGACAAGGCGCTGGAATACACCTTGCGTCTGGAAAAACTCGGCAACACTGATCTGCGTGACCGCCGCGCGCACTTTCTTTGTGAGCAGGCTGACGCGCTGTTGACCGAAGGTGATGTCGAGGAAGCCAGCGCGCGCTTGCGCCAGGCCCTCGCGGTGGATGACAAATGTGTGCGTGCGAGTCTTATGCAGGCGCGCCTCGCCATGACCGCCGGCGCCTATGAGGCCGCCATCCGTCATCTGCAACGCATCGAGACGCAGAACATTGCCTTCATCTCGGAAACGATTGTGCCGCTGGTCGAGTGCTATCGCAGCCTCGATCGTATTCCGGAACTGGTGGCCTACCTCGAGCGACTCGGCTCGCTGCGTACCGGCGTGACACCGGTGTTGATGCTGGCCGAGATGCTGCATGAACTGCATGGGGTCGATACGGCCAAGCAGCGCATGGTCGATGAGTTGAAACAACGTCCGACGGTGCGCGGCATCGACCGTCTCATCGCCTATTCACTGGCCAGCGCCGATGGCGAGGCGCACGAGAGTCTGTCGCTGCTGAAGGAAGTCACCTCGCGGCTCATCGAGCAGAAATTGAATTACATGTGCGGCAAGTGCGGCTTCAAAGGCCGGTCACTGCACTGGCATTGTCCGAGTTGCAAATCGTGGAACTCGGTCAAGCCTATCCACGGCATCGAGGGCGAATAGCGCTCGAAGGTTTCGCTGGCGCGTGAGCGCGCCGGCTTCATTACAGTACCCGACCCATGACCGATTTAGATAAACCTCTCATCGTTGCCCTCGATTTCGCCGACGCCCGCGCAGCGTTGGCACTGGCGGAACGACTGGACCCGGCGCAGTGTCGGCTCAAGGTCGGCAAGGAGTTATTTACCAGTGCCGGCCCGGCAGTCGTGCGGGAGCTGGTCGCACGCGATTTTGCGGTGTTTCTCGATCTCAAATTTCACGACATTCCGAACACCGTTGCCGGCGCCTGTCGTGCGGCCGCTGATCTTGGGGTGTGGATGATGAACGTGCATGCCGCCGGCGGTGAAGCGATGTTGCGCGCCGCGCGCAGCGCACTCGGGGACGGACAAGAGCGGCCGCTGTTGATTGCGGTGACCGTGCTGACCAGCATCGACGAAACCACCTTACACGCAGTCGGGGTGGCGGGTTCCATCGCTGGCCAGGTGGCGCGCCTCGCCGCCTTGACCGAACATGCGGGACTCGACGGTGTGGTGTGTTCGCCGCTCGAGATAGGGCTATTGCGCGCCGAGCGCGGCGCAGGTTTCAAACTCATCACGCCCGGCGTGCGTCCCGCGGCCAGCGCCGCCGACGACCAGGTGCGCGTGGCAACGCCCGGCGCCGCCATCAGTGCCGGCGCGTCCTACCTGGTGGTTGGACGGCCCGTCACGCAGGCCAGCGATCCGCTCGCCGCGCTGGCGGCCATCAATGCTGAAATTATCGCCGCACGCCGTGATGCGTGAGTCGCTGATGGGGAACAACACGCGGCCATGGCAATGACAGACAACGCTGTTCGTTGGAGTCCGCTGCACGCGGCCTCACCACCGTCACCGGGACATATCGCGCACTGGTCGCGCCTGTATGGTGGCGCGCGCACTTTGGCTATCGCGACCAATGCTGCAGCCTGGCAAGGGCCGGTCATTGTGATCACGGCCGACGCGGCCGCCGCCGCGCGTTTCGAACACGAGATAGGATTTTTCGCGCCCGACCTGCCGCGCCTTAATCTGCCGGATTGGGAGACGCTGCCCTACGACCGCTTCAGCCCCTATCAGGACATCACCTCCGAGCGCATCGCGACCTTGTCGGCGCTGCCGACCCTGGCGCGTGGCGTGGTGATCCTTGCGGTGCAGACTGCCTTGCATCGTCTACCGCCACGGAGCTGGCTCGAAGGCCGTGCTTTTCATTTAAAGCGCGGTGAGAAGCTCGATCGCGATGCGTTTCGGCGGCGTCTCGATGCTGCTGGTTATCGCGCGCAATCGCAGGTGGCTGAACATGGCGACTTTGCAGTGCGCGGCTCGGTCATCGATGTCTTTCCGATGGGCACCGAAACGCCGTTTCGAATCGACCTGTTCGACGATGAAATCGAAACCCTGCGCCTGTTTGATCTGGAAACGCAGCGCTCAACCGACGAAATCGAATCGGTGGCGGTATTGCCCGCCCGCGAGTTTCCTCTGGATGAAGCGGCCACACGTGAATTCCGCCGCGCCTGGCGTGTCGAGTTCGAGGGCAAACCGCAGGCCTGTCCGGTCT
>CAMCBY010000089.1 GCA_945873015.1 Klebsiella pneumoniae | reverse complement strand
TTCCGCGCGGCGCGGCCAATTTTAAAGTGTTCGCCGACATCATCCGTAATGTGCCGACCGAATGTTTCCGCATGGAAACGCCCGACGGTGCCGGCGCACTCAATTACGGCGTGCGTGTGCCGAAGGGCGTGGTGGCGGTCATCTGTCCGTGGAATCTGCCGCTGTTGCTCATGACCTGGAAAGTCGGGCCGGCGTTGGCCTGTGGTAATACCGTGGTGGTCAAACCCTCGGAAGAAACGCCGGCCACCGCGACCCTGCTCGGCGAAGTGATGAACGAAGTGGGCGTACCGCCCGGTGTCTATAACGTCGTCAACGGCTTTGGCGGCGATTCGACCGGCGAGTTTCTGACCCGTCATCCGCTGGTCGATGCCATCACGTTCACCGGCGAGACCATCACCGGCACCGCCATCATGAAGAACGCGGCGGTTGGCATCCGTGATGTGTCGTTCGAACTGGGTGGCAAGAATGCTGGCGTGGTGTTTGCCGATGCCGATTTCGAAGCGGCCGTCGACGGCATCGCGCGTTCGACCTTCGCCAATTGCGGACAGGTGTGTCTCGGCACCGAACGTGTCTACATCGAACGCCCGATCTTCGAGCGTTTTGTGGAGGCGCTTGCCGCACGCGCCAAGGCGTTGAAGATAGGTATTCCCCAGGATGCGGCGACGGGTATGGGGCCGATGGTCAGCCAGCAGCAACGCGACAAGGTGCTCAAGTACTATCAGCGCGCGCGCGAACTCGGAGCCCATGTCGTGACCGGTGGCGGCATTCCGGAGATGCCGGCCGAATTTGCCGGCGGCTACTGGATAGAGCCGACCTTGTGGACCGGATTGACTGAAAACTCACCCATCATCAAGGAAGAGATCTTCGGGCCTTGTGCCCACCTGTCGCCCTTCGATGACGAAGACGAAGTGATTGCGCTCGCCAATGACACTGACTACGGCCTGTGCACCACGGTGTGGACCCAACATGCCGCGCGCGCCCATCGGGTGGCGGAGAAAATCGACGTTGGCATCACCTGGGTGAACTGCTGGTTCCTGCGCGACCTGCGCACCTCCTTTGGCGGCGCCAAACATTCCGGCATCGGCCGCGAAGGCGGTGTGCATTCGCTCGAGTTTTATACCGAGTTGCGCAACGTCTGTTTGAAACTCTGAAACACGACCGCACTGATCTGACGGAAGAAATACGACATGGATCAAACTCAAATCACGGCCTTTGGCGACGCCTTGTACGACGCCATGCGTAGCCGTACCACCATCGCACCGCTGACCACCCAGGCACCGGACATCACTATCGACGACGCCTATCTCATATCCCGGCGTTTCCTTGAGCGGCGTCTGGCCAGCGGTGAACGCGTGGTCGGCACCAAGATAGGTGTGACCAGTCAGGCGGTCATGACCATGCTGAACGTGCACCAGCCCGACTTCGGCTATCTGACCGACACCATGATGTTCGCGACCGGCGCCGAAGTGCCGGCCAGCCGGACCCTGATCGCGCCGCGCGCCGAGGGCGAAATTGCCTTCATTCTGAAACGGGACTTGTGCGGACCGGGGGTGACCAATGCCGATGTGATCCGCGCCACGGATTTTGTCATGCCCTGTTTTGAAATCGTCGATTCGCGTATTACCGACTGGAAGATAAAAATTCAGGACACCATCGCCGACAACGCCTCCTGCGGTGTGGTGGTGCTGGGCGACCGCGCCATCAAACCGACCGCGGTCGATCTTTCGACCTGCGGCATCGTGGTCAGCCTCAATGGCGAAATCATTTCTACCGGCGCGGGCGCCGCGGCACTGGGTTCGCCGGTCAATTGCATCACCTGGCTGGCCAATACCTTGGGCGCGCGCGGTGTGACCTTGAAGGCGGGCGAGGTGATCCTGTCTGGTTCGCTGGTGCCCTTGCAGCCGGTCAAACCCGGCGACAACATGCACATGGCTATCGGTGGCATCGGCCAGTGCAGTGTGCGTTTCACCTGATAAAAAATACCCCATCACTACCGCCCCGGACAAAAAGGACAACCCATGCCCATCAACGCAGCTCTGATCGGTTCCGGCAATATCGGCACCGATCTCATGATCAAGGCGCTACGCAGCGAGCTTATCAACCCGGTGTGGATGGTCGGCATCGACACCTTTTCCGACGGTTTGAAGAAGGCCCGTAACGCCGGTCTGAAGACCACCGCCGATGGCATCGACGGCCTCTTGCCGCATCTTGCCGAAGACAATATTCAGATCGCTTTCGATGCCACATCGGCCTACGTGCATGCAGCCAACGCCAAACCGCTGATGGCGCGTGGTGTGCTGGTGATCGACCTGACGCCGGCGGCGATCGGTCCCTACTGCGTGCCACCGGTCAATCTGCGCGATCACCTCGGCAAACAGGTCATGAACGTCAACATGGTGACCTGCGGCGGCCAGGCGACCATCCCGATGGTGGCGGCGGTCTCGCGTGTGCAGAAGGTCGATTACGCCGAGATCGTCGCGACAGTGGCGAGCAAATCGGCGGGCCCCGGCACGCGCAAGAACATTGACGAATTCACCCGCACCACCGCCGGCGCGGTCGAACAGGTCGGCGGCGCCGCCCGCGGCAAGGCCATCATCATTCTCAATCCGGCCGAGCCGCCCCTCATCATGCGCGATACCGTGCATTGCCTGACGGCGGATGAACCTGATCAGGCCGCCATCACCGCCTCGGTACACGCGATGATCGCCGAGGTGCAGAAATATGTGCCGGGTTATCGGTTGAAGAACGGGCCGGTGTTCGATGGCAAACGGGTGTCGATTTATCTCGAAGTCGAAGGGCTTGGCGACTACCTGCCGAACTATGCCGGCAATCTCGACATCATGACGGCGGCGGCATTACGTACCGCCGAAATGTTCGCCCAGGAAATCCAGGACGGCAGTCTCAAGCTGACTGCCGTCAACGCGTGAACGACGAGGAGTCGCCATGAATCTCAAAGGTAGGAAGGTCACGCTGCACGACATGAGCCTGCGTGATGGCATGCATCCCAAACGCCATCAGATTTCGCTCGAGCAGATGGTGAGCGTGGCGAGCGCGCTCGATGCCGCCGGTGTGCCGCTGATCGAAGTCACGCATGGTGATGGTCTCGGTGGCGCTTCGATCAACTACGGCTTTCCAGCCCACCAGGATGATGAATATCTGAACGCGGTGGTGCCACACATGAAACAGGCGCGTATCTCGGCGCTGCTCATTCCCGGCATCGGCACGGTTGAACATCTGCACATGGCGAAAGATTGCGGCGTCGGCACCATCCGCGTCGCGACCCATTGCACCGAGGCGGACGTCGCCGAGCAGCACATCGCGCGCTCGCGCAAGCTGGGCCTCGATACCGTCGGTTTTCTCATGATGGCGCACATGGTCTCGCCGGAAGAACTGCTGGTGCAGGCCAAACTCATGGAAGGCTACGGCGCCAACACCATTTATTGCACCGATTCGGCCGGCTACATGTTGCCCGACGATGTGACGGCGCGTATTGGCAAGCTGCGCG
The DNA here is from genome assembly GCA_945873015.1 of Klebsiella pneumoniae. Taxonomy (GTDB): domain Bacteria; phylum Pseudomonadota; class Gammaproteobacteria; genus JADJYF01. Next base: position 7,611 of record CAMCBY010000089.1, on the reverse strand, counting down.
CGGGCCTGCGGCCCGAGACCGAGGTCGGCTTTCATGGCCATCACAATCTCGCGATGGGCGTCGCCAATTCGCTGGCGGCAGTCGATGCAGGCGCGGTGCGCATCGACGGCTCGGTGGCGGGGCTTGGTGCCGGTGCCGGCAATACGCCGCTGGAAGTATTCAACGCAGTGCTGACGCGCATGGGGGCTGACACCGGCGTCGATGTCTACAAACTCACCGACGTCGCCGAGGATCTGGTGGTGCCGATGATGGACCATCCGATACGCATCGACAGAGACTCGCTGATCCTGGGTTACGCGGGGGTATATTCCTCGTTCCTGCTGCACGCCAAACGTGCCGCCGCCAAACACGGTGTGCCGTCGGCGGCGATTCTGGTCGAACTAGGCAAACGTAAGACCATTGGTGGTCAGGAAGACATGATTGAAGACGTGGCGCTCAATCTGCGCGACGCGGCACGCGCGAGGGCAGCACAATGACATTGGATAAAGCCACTATCGCCGCACTCGCGGCGCAACTCGAAGCGGCCGAGCGCAATCGCGCGCCGCTGACCAAGATCACCGACGAGTATCCCGAACTCGACTGGGACGACGCCTATGCCATTCAGGACAGCATTCGCGCCTCGAAGATAGCGGCCGGCGTGCGTATAGCGGGCTTGAAATGCGGGCTCACTTCGCAAGCCAAGATGAAACAGATGAATGTCACCGAACCGGTGTTCGGCTTTCTGTGTGACTACGGCGCCTACCCCGACGGTGGCGAAGTGCCGTTCGATAAATTCATCGCGCCGCGCATCGAGGCTGAAGTGGCGTTCGTGACGCACACCGAGTTATCGGGGCCGGGCTGTCATATCGCCCAGGTGCTGGCCGCCACGGAGTTCGTGATGCCGGCGGTCGAAATCCTCGACTCGCGCTATCGTGATTTCAAATTCGACCTGATCAGCGTGGTGGCGGACAACACCTCGGCCGCGGGCTTTGTAACCGGCGGTCGCGCGCGCTGCATCGAGGAACTCGATCTGCCGACGCTCGGCCTGGTGGTCGAGAAGAACGGCCGCATCGTGGAACTGGCCGCGGCCGCCGCTGTGCTCGGTCATCCGGCCGCATCGGTCGCGATGCTGGCGAACAATCTCGCCCGCCGCGGCCAGGTGATCCCGGCCGGCAGCTTCATCATGACCGGTGGCATCACCGCCGCCATCAGTATCAACAAGGGCGACGCAATATCGGTGCGCTTTCAGGACCTCGGCTCGATTTCGCTGCGTTTTGTCTGAGCCGGTTGCCGTAGGTGCGAATTCATTCGCACATTCGATGGTGCGCCGAGGCGCATAACCTCGGCATCAATGTGCGTATCAATTCGCACCTGCAAGCGCGGCAAAAAAAGAGGGCGCCAGTGGCGCCCTCTATCCCTACGGCCTTCTGTGTCGAAGGCTTCCCTGGTCGTGATCGGTTGAGTGGCTGCGTTCAGCGCAACTCGGCATTCTCGAGCATGAATTCCAGCAGCTCTTCTGCGACGGCCATCGGGTCGATGGTGGCGTTCCAATCGTACTCGCAGCCATAAATAAAATCGGTCTCCTCGCCGAGACGATGTCGCACCTGGCAGGCGATGCGGCGTACGCCGTCGCGACCGGGCAGGCGCAAGGTCAGAGACAGCTCATCATGATGGCCCAACGCCTGGTGAGCGCCGGCCGTGACCCTCAAACTGACGCCGACGTTGGAAATATTGCGCACGCCTACCGGGTAAATTCGCAGGCTGCGATCCGAGACTTCGCTGGGCGTAACTTCGGCTTCGAGATTGATGCCGGAGGCGGGTACCACCCCGCGTTGCAACGTGCGGCGGTTGAACAAAGTGAAGTGATGATTATTCTGCATGGATCTATCCGGGTGGGCGCCTTCAAAGGCCAGGCCTACGGTTTGTGCGTGGTCGGCATCGAAAATCGAGACCACGCGGGCGAGCATATGATTCTTGTAGGCATAACGCGGCGAGCGCAGCGCGAGCGTGACCTGGGCGCCGGTCATGAGTCCGGTCTCCAACGCCTGCACTCGATCGAGGCGCACCCGCGCCCCGCCGAAAGCGACGTTCTCGACTACCGTGTTCACCAACTGCCGACGTTGGTCGACAATCATGAGATCGAGCGCAGCCTCAGCATCGGGCGCGACGCGGTAGGCGGTGCGGCGATTGCTGGTGATGACGGCGGAGGCGTACTCCATGCTGTGGGCTCGGATGTTCATGGCTTGTGGCGGTTGATTATAGGGCCGCGCGTGATCGAGAACGCTAAAACCGGGCGCACATTCGGCATCGAATCCGTTATAGATTGTTAAATCGCGGCTGCGACCGTCAGCCGCTCGTGAGCAGATGGCGATTCAAGCGGGTCGGCGCCACATTCAGCGCTTACCGCCGAGGAAAACAGCATGAACAGCACAACGCGGCTTGCCGCCATCCACTCCCTCGATCATTTCGCGTTGCGCGTACCGGATCTGAACGTGGCTGCGAGTTTCTATGAAGCTTTCGGGCTCAGCGTGGCGCGCGTCGGCGAGGTGCTGACCTTGAAGTGTGCCGGCAGTGGTCATGTCTGGGGCCGTGTTGTGCAGGGCGCGAGCAAGGGTTTGGCGTGGTTGTCCTTTGGCTGCTCCGACACTGACTATCGTGGTCTGCTGCGTCAGCTCGAGGCAACCGGCGCGCAGCGCGAGGACAGTCCACGCGAAGCGGAGTCCGGTGGTAGCTGGTATGCCGACCCGGACGGTAATCTGCTGCAGATCAAAGTCGGGCCCAAGGTCTCGCCCGGTGCGCGACGTGGCGCACCACCGCCGCCGCTCGAACGGCTGCGCGCGGTCGATGGTGGGCGACGCAACGCGCCGCGCGTACGCCCGACACGTTTGTCCCATGTGCTGCTGTTCTCCCACGACGTGCCGCGCCAGACCGCGTTCTACAGTGAGACCTTGGGCCTCGGCGTGGCCGACACCTCACTCGACCTGTTGTCGTTCCTGTATGGGCAGCAGGGCTCTGATCATCATCTGTTGGCGTTCGCCAAATCCGCGCGCCACGGCTTTCATCATGCTGGCTGGGAAGTGCCGAGCATGGAGGAATGTGGCTTAGGTGGTATGCAGATGCGCGATGCCGGGTATCGCGCCGGCTGGGGTGTGGGGCGTCACGGGGTGGGCTCCAATCATTTCCAGTATGTGCGCGACCCGTGGGGTTCCTACTGCGAGTATTCCGCTGACATCGATTTTATTGCGGCCGGTTCGTCCTGGCAGAGTGGTCAGCATGACCCGCTTGAAGCGTTGTGTTATTGGGGCCCCGATCTGCCGCAGACCTTTCTTGAAAACACCGAAGGCGCGCAATGACACTGGACCGTTCTGTACTCATGGCGCAGCGCATCGCACAATAGTCGATAGCGAGCACATGTCGTCGGCGTGTGCAGTGCTGCAGCAGCCAGGGGAGTGCAGGCGTGAAGGACTTTACCGTCGAGAATCTGACCGAGGAAGTGATCAAGGCCTATAGCGCCAATACTGCCTCACCGCGCATGCGGGAAATTTTTACTTCGCTCATCACGCACCTGCACGGCTTCGTCAAAGACGTTGAACTGACCGAGTCCGAATGGTTTGCCGCGATACAATTCCTGACCGCCACTGGCAAGAAGTGTGACGACAAACGCCAGGAATTCATCCTGTTGTCGGACACCCTCGGCGTGTCGATGCTGGTCGATGCGGTCAACCATCCCAAGGGCGGGGTCGGTACCGAGTCCACCGTGCTTGGACCGTTCTTCGTGCCGGGTGCGCCGCAGGCGGAATTCGGCGCTGATATCCGTCGTCGCCATCTCGACGAAGCGGTGCCCTGTCTGGTCACTGGCAAGGTGACCGATCAGGCTGGACAGCCACTCGCGGGAGCGACGCTCGAAGTGTGGCAGACCGCCGCCAATGGTTTTTATGACGTGCAGGATGCGAGTGCGCCGCAGTGGAATCTGCGCGGGTGTTTCACCACCAATACCGAGGGCGAATACGCACTCGTGACCGAGAAGCCGGTGTCCTATCCGGTGCCGACCGACGGCCCCGTCGGGCGCCTGCTGGACGCCGCCGGACGGCATGCCTTCCGCCCCGCGCACCTGCACTTCATGGTCAAGGCCGATGGCTTTGAAACGCTCGTCACCCATGTGTTCGTCAACGACGACCCCTACCTCGATTCCGACGCAGTGTTCGCCACCAAAGAAAGCCTGGTCGGCGAATTCAGCATGAGTAATGACGCCGCCGAGGCGCAGCACTTTGCACTACCGACGCCCTATGCACGGCTGAGCTTCGATTTCGGGTTGATGCGGGCCGCACTGTAGGTGCGAATTTATTCGCACCTTTGAGACGTACTACGGCGTACGCAGGCCCCTTTGAATGTGCGAATGAATTCGCACCTACAGGCCATCGACGGCGCAGCGCAGTGCCGCCACCCACAATACGCCCGCCAACGCCGCGAACACCACGTCACTCGGGTAGTGCACTTGCAGATACAGGCGCGATAACGCCACCACACACACCAGCAGTACGAGTGCCGTGCTTGTGCTCCAACGCAGGCTTGCGGCTGGCCGCATCAGCCACGCACAAACGAACACGGTGATCTGCGCAGCGTGGGCGCTCGGAAAGCTGGCGTCGGCCGGCAAGATGGTCAGCGCTTCGAACAGCGTCGGGCGTGGTCGCGCGATGAGCAGTTTGGCGGCTTGAATCACCGGCCAGTAGCTGAGCAAGGCGAGCGGCACGAACCAGCGTCGACAGGCAGCGGCGTTGTGCCGTTCGAGCGCCGCCAGCAGCAGCGCGAGCGGCAACAGCACATACAGCGAACCTGCCCAGGTGATGATTTGAAAGAAACTGTCGAGGGTCGCTGAGCGCCAGGTGTGCAACCGGCTCAGCACCGCTACATCGACGGCGAGCGCATGGCAACGCTCCCCTGGGCACACTGCGAGCGCACCGGCCTTTAACACCGCCAGACTCACCAGCGCGAGCAGTACGGCGCTCTTGCGCTGGCCCACTGAGCTCATGGGGTTTGATGCCTCAAGGCGAAAGGTCTAAATCTTGATGTGGGCCCAACGCTGGCCTCGCCAGTAGGCGGCAAAAATCATCGCCTGTATGCAGCGCGACACCACCTGCAGACTCCACAGCGCGGTCAAGCCGAAACCCAGCAGTGGGCCGACAACATAAGCGGCTGGCAGGAACAGCAGCCATTGATTGGCGATGCTGGTCAGCATCACGCGGCGCGCATCACCGGCGCCGAGCAGAGCGTTCTGCAGAATCGTACCGACCGCTTCGAACACCATACTCAAACCGACCAGGCGCAGCGGCCACAGCGCCACTTCCAGGGTCTCGGGACTCAGGCGGTAGATACTGGTCAGCACGGTTTCCGGTGCCAGCACCATCGGCAGTCCGATAAGCACCATCGCAATCAGCGCGACGGTGACCACGTCCCATGCCCAGCGTGAGGCGTCCGCCGCATCGTTGCGACCGAGCGCCTGACCGACCAGGGTTGCGGCCGCGAGACCGAAACCCATGCCCGGCAGGTAGGCCACCAGCATGAGGTTCATGAGCACATTGGCGGCCGCCACTTCGGCGGTGCCGACCTGGCCGATAATCCAGAACAAGGCCAGAAAGCCGGCCGAGAAGAACATCTGCTGCACGCCATTGGGCAAGGACAACTGCACCAGCCGCTTGATGTCCTCGCGCCCCGGCAGCCTCTGCAGGAAACCATAACCACGCGCCCAGCGCGCGCCCAGCCAGAAATAAATCGTGGTGCCGAAGGCAAGCGATATCACGGACGCGTAGGCCGCGCCTTGTACGCCCAGCGCCGGTGCGCCGAAATGTCCAAAGATCAGAATGTAGTTCAGCACGATGTTGAGCAGATGCATCGAGATCAACGTGGTCATGTACAAACGCGTCAGATCGACCGCGTTCCAGTAGCCGCGAAAGGAAAAATTCATGGCCACAAAAATGATGCCGGCTGAGCGGATCTGCAGATAAGGCACGCCGAGTGCGATCACTTCCGGGTCGTGGTTGATATAGGGATAGAGAAACGGAATGACGTGGTGCAGCGCGAGCGTCAGGACCGGCGCGACCAGCAGAATGATGAGTAGCGCGGCGTTCAGGAAATGGCCGGTCTCTGCCAGGCGTCCCTGGCCCTTGCGGCGTGCGGCCGAAGCCTGCACGCCGGTCGAGAGCCCAAGGATGATCGACTGTGCGAGGAACAGTGCAAAACCACCATAACCGACCGCAGCGAGCGCCGCGTTGCTGTTGGGCAGGCGGCTGACCATGGCGGTGTCGACCAGATTGAGCACATTCTGCGACACCATGCCGGCGATCACCGGCATGGCCAGATTCAAGATTCGTTGTAGCCGTTCTTTCGGAGGCAAGGACAAGGGCGCTGCTTTCAGGCTCACCATGGGAGCGCGCCACTCGCGCCCGGCGCCGGCATTCTACATGAGAGCGCAGCGCTGGCAGTGCGGTTTCAGACTGCCTCGCGAGAATTGGCGTTGACGGCCTCGATGGGTTTGCCGAGGTTGTCATCGACGAAGCGTACGAATTCCGGATGGAAACGCTCGCGGCGCGATTGCCACCACAACGCATAGCCGGGCGCAGTACTCGCGTAGCGCACCGTATAACCGATGCGGCTGATGGTGAACGGCTCGCCGAGATGCAGGGCGCGCAGATAGGTGGCCTGCGTTGAGTCCATGAGATAGAGCGCGAGTTCATCCCAGCGATAGCGTTCAAGATCGGTCAACTGGTCTTTTTGGCGTATGCCCTTCAACCACACTTCGATGTTGTCACCGTCCAACAGTACTTCGCGGAAGCGGTTGGTTGAATCGCGCAAGGCGTCGGTGGCGGACAGATGGGCGAGTCGATTGGCCTGGCGCACCTGCAGGGCGAGATAGACCACCGAGCCGATCATCGCGATGGCATTGATAAAGCTGCCTAAATAGCCAAGTTTTTCGATTATGTTCATGTTGACTTCCTTGCGCATGGAACCGGGCACGGCGCCGTCGCAGCGCACCGCCCGCACATTTAGGCGCAAGTGGCTGCCCGTGGCAATCCCGCCCACGGCCGGCCTTTGCCACTTGAGCACCGTGATCTAGACTGGCTACGGCGCGGCCGTGCATGGCGCGCCATACTATCGATGCCACATGCCGCGGTGCGCGCACCGTAAAAGAAGGGGAGACCATGCCTAAGATCACCGGAACGCCCGAGGACCGCGAACAGATCCGCGAACTCTACGCCCGCTACGCCATCACCATCGACAACGAACGTTTTGAAGACTGGGTGCAGTGCTTCACCGCCGATGGCACTTTCGACAGCCCGATATTCGGCCAATTTCCCGGCCACGACAAACTGCGTGAGTTTTCGCAGTCCTACCACCGCTCGTGGGAGGGCGGCAAAGTGCGGCACATGATGGTCAATGTCAGTTTCGACATCGACGGTGACAACGCCACCGGCTTTTGCAACCTGATTTATTTTTCACTCAAGGGTGGCAAGACCGAACTCGCGGCGGTCGGCGGTTATAACGACAAGCTGCGCAAAGAAAATGGTGAATGGCGCTTTTGTTATCGCAAGGTCCACATCGATCACTGAGATAACGCCCCGTAGGTGTGATTTTAAT
>CAMCBY010000088.1 GCA_945873015.1 Klebsiella pneumoniae | reverse complement strand
CCTTGATGCGCAACTCGGCACGGTTTTCGTTGGCTTCGCTGGCGGCCGCCAGCGCAACTATCGGCGCAAAGGAAAAAACCGCCGCAATCACGGCCGCGCGGAGCGGCGTGCAGCGGGGGACCGGCAAACGGGATAAACGTCGAATCATGGTGCAGGCCTCGCGACAAAGAAGATGAATGGGTCGCCGCAGCACGGCGAATATCAGCGAAGCGATGCTGAACCCGAAAATGCGCGCGCACTGTTCGTTATGACTCATATGCGTCGCGGTCTCACACCCGCAGCAAGCACGATCGCGCGGCGCTGGCCTACGTGCGCTGCCATACAGAGAAAATCACAGCGGCGGCAGATGATTGTATCGACCCTGTCGCGAGCCTTGTTTGCGATAGCCCTTGACTGCGCGGTGCCGGCGTTGGAACCGGCCGCGCGGCAAACCAGCCTGGAGTTACAAGTCATGCTCGAAACCCTTGCCATTGTTCTGATACTGCTGTGGCTACTGGGTCTGGTGTCGTCTTACACCATTGGTGGATTTATCCACATCCTGCTGGTGATAGCGATCATCGTGATTCTGCTGCGTGTGGTGCAGGGCAGGCGTTTGTAGGTGCGTCTGCGGTCGCACATAGTTGATGGCAGGATGCAGCACAGCGAATTGCAGTGTGCGAATGAATTGGGTGTAGGCCTGAAACTGACATTACGAGAGAAGCGCTTGGTAGTAACGAACTTAATTCCGGCGAAACACTGGGATTGTGCGGGCCCCATAGCAGTATTGAGCGCGATATCACACCGGCAGGGTCGTTCAGGTCATTGTGGGTCAGACTTCAGTCTGACATTGTCGTGAAAGCCTCCCGCCGCCGATCACCTTTGAATGTCAGACTGAAGTCTGACCCACAGAAGATCTCGTGCAGACGCTCAGTTTGAAACCTACACCCAATGAATTCGCACCTACGGGCGAAATTGTGATGGATGCTGTTTAGAGCATTGCCATCGTGGCTGGCGCGTCCATCGTACTCGCGCGCCGCTAACGCCACTCGTGCGCGCGGTGTCATGAGACACAGCGCGCGCCTTGGCATTTATCGTTCCTTGATTTTAATTATTCCCGGAGAACACCATGGACCATAGCTCGACCAACAACGCGAAAGACCTCCTGATTGCAGATTTCTGGCGCGTCGTCACCGATGCCGAAGCCTTGCTCAAGGCCAGTGCCAGCGATGGCAGTGCCGATCTCGCTGAAGTCCGCGCGCGTGCCGAACAATCACTCGCGCACATCAAGACCCGGCTCGACGATGCGCAACAGAGTCTGCGCATCAGCGGCGAGCAGGCCGTCACTGCCACGCACGACTATGTGCAACACAATCCCATGACCGCGCTGGGTGTGGCGGCCGGCATCGGTGTGCTGATTGGATTGTTGAGCGGTCGGCGCTCCTAGTCATGGCGGAGGTGAGGCCAGGCCCGTCCAGTGGACTGTTGGCCTCGCTCGGCCAGCTCGGCTCACGTTTGCTCGGCATGGTCGAAACGCGCATCAAGCTGCTGGCGCTCGACCTTGAAGAAGAGCGTCGTTATTTCATGGGCCTGGTGATTGCCATTCTGCTGGCGGCGGTGTGTCTCGGCATGGCACTCGGTCTGTTCACGCTGACGGTGCTGGTGTTGTATTGGGATACGCATCGATTACCAGTGCTGCTGACGCTGGCGGCGGGCTACAGCGTGGCGGGTCTGGCACTGGTGGGCGCCACGGTGATGAAGATGCGCGCGAAGTCGGCGCCTTTTGCCAGCAGTCTGGCGGAACTGCGCAAGGATGCGCAAGCGCTGGTGGTCAAAAATACATGAGCGCCACACGCACCGACATTGCCGTGCGCCGCGCGCAATTGCTGCGCGAAGCGGCTGACCAGCGCGTAGGACTGCAGGCGACAATCAACCGCTGGCAGCAACCGCTGGCGTTGTTCGATATGGCATGGGCTGTCGGTCACTTCGTCCGTGCGCATCCATTGGCTGTGAGTGGCGGCGGCGCGCTGCTCGGCATGCTGTGGCGCGGGCCGCTGACCCGTCTCGTTTCGCGCCTGCGCGGCGTGCGCCGCGACCCCGGCTGAACATGAAGACGGCGCCCGCAGGCACCGCCTTCAAGCCGACCCGCTGAGCTCAGAACGAGCTTAGCGCCATATCGGTTTGCCAAGATTGATCTGTTTCTTTTTGGTCAGACCGCCGGCCGCGGCACCTGCAGCGGCACCCACTGCGGCACCGGTGCCCGGCCCCATGCCCGTCACCGCGCCCAGCACTGCACCCACGCCGGCGCCAATACCTGCACCACTCACGGCGCGATCGCCGGTGGTGGTACCACAACCGACGACAGTCGCGAGCAGTGCGCCGGCAAACAAATGTTTGAGGCGGATGGTGGTTGCTTGCGGGCCGCGCGCAGCACTGCGGGCGACGCGTAACTCACTGCCATGCACGGTGCTGGACTCAGCACCGGCAATCGCGTCGGTGAGATTGAATAGGACGCAGGGCGCCGTGTCTGAAATGTTCGAAGTGTTCATGCTTACCCCTCATCCCCATCCGTCGCCGGCGAATTGCCGTGGCTGAATTAGGATTGATGGCTTGAGCGTAACCACTGCCTACTTGTCCGTCGGTTCGCGGCAGCACTTAGTGCTGCATTCTCATTGCGCAGGTGGGCGGGTCATGGCGAGCGGGTCCAGCAGTACGTCGAGCTCCGCAGCCGGTATCAGCGCACGACGCAGAACAATGTCGCGCAACGGCACACCCTCGCTGTCAGCCTGGTGGGCAAGCTCGGCGGCAAGTTCGTAACCGAGCCTGGGCGTCAGCGCAGTCACCCGCGCAAGCGAAGCGCCGGCCAGCGCCGCGCATCTCTCGGTATCAGCGACCAGACCGGTGACGCAGCGGGTGGCGAACAACTGAGCGCCACGGGCAAGACAGCCGATGGCCTCATGCAGACAATAGGCCTGCAGCGGTAAAGTCGCGTTGAGCTGCAACTGCCCTTCACGACCGCAGGCCATCACGGTCTGCGCAAGACCCTGCACGTAGAGGCCGACCTGGATCAGCATTTCGCTCATGACCGGATTGACCTTGCCCGGCATGATCGATGAACCCGCTTGCAGCGTCGGCAGCCGTAACTCGGCGAAACCAGCGTGCGGCCCCGAACCGAGCAGGCGCACATCGTTGGCGAGTTTGGTCAGGCTCGCCGCAATCGTTGCCAACTGACCGGCGACTTCCACGCAGTCATCGCGCGCCGCCTGGGCTTCGAAATGATTCGCCGCCGGTTGAAAAACAAAGCCGGTTTCACGGCTGAGCACGGCGCATACGCGTGTATCGAAGCCTGGCGGCGCATTGAGGCCGCTGCCTACCGCGGTGCCGCCGATGGCGAGTTCACTGAGCAGCATCATGCCGCGACGCGCACGCGCGATGGCTTTGTCTGTCTGGGTCGCGAAAGCCGAAAATTCCTGGCCCAGCGTGACCGGTGTCGCATCCATCAAGTGAGTGCGCCCGGGTTTCACCACCGTCGCCCAACACCGCGCTTTGTCGCCGAGCGCGTCGTGCAGCACAGCGAGTGCCGGCAGCAGGTCGTCGCGCAGCGCGAGCACCACACTGACATGCAAGGCGCTCGGGATGACATCGTTCGACGACTGACTGAGATTGACGTCGTCGTTGGCATGCAATTTTTCAGCAGGACTCAACTGCGCAGCGCGCGCTACGACCACTTCGTTGAAATTCATATTGGTCGACGTGCCGGAGCCGGTTTGAAATACATCGAGCGGGAACTGCGCGATCAGACCACCCTCGGCCACTTCGCGCGCGACACGCTGAATAAGGGCAACCTTGGCAGGCGACAGGCGGCCGAGATCGCCATTGACCTCGGCGGTCGCAAACTTCACGAGGCCTAAGGCGCGCACAAAGGCCGCCGGCAGCCGGTGGCCGCTGACCGGGAAATTGAGCACGGCCCGCGCTGTCGATGCTCCCCACAGCGCACCGTCGGGGATGTCTATCTCGCCTAGCGCGTCGTGTTGTATGGCCATCGCCTGAGTGTAGAGCCGCCGCGACGTTGGCGCGACGACTGCGCGGCCACAAACATGCAGGGCCGCGTTATGTCTGCTGACGCACCGACCACATCACCCGCCGGCATTCAATATCTGCTGCATCTAAAAAACTCGCGGCGCGTGCTGACGTTTTATGTCACGCCACTGAACCTGACCACACGTGGTCTCATCGACAGTCGCGCGCTACTTCACTTGCCCATGTAATGGATGTCATGCCATGAACTTTCGCCCCACACTTATCACGCCCCTGTTGCTCGCAGGTCAACTGGCAGCGCTGCCGCTCATGGCCGAAGAAGTGCCGTCTTCCGAGCGCGGCACTTTGTCGTTGGTCTATGAGAACGACACCTTCGCCGGCACCGATCGCAACTACACCAACGGCATCGATATCGCTTATCTGTCAGCGCCGAATGCGCTGCCGGCGCCGGCGCGCTGGTTTGCGACCCATCTCATGGGCGCCGACCCAGGCGACACGCTGTACGCCGGGCTCGGCATTGGCCAGAGCATCTTTACGCCGCGCGATACCGAGGCCACGCGCCCGCTGCCGGACCAGCATCCCTACGCCGGCTGGCTGCATGCGCGTTTTTCAACCTCGGTCGATTCCGGCAAGACCCTCGACACTGCCGCGCTCGATGTTGGTCTGGTCGGTCCGAGCTCGGGCGCCGAGTGGGTGCAGAACCATGTGCATGACTTGATGGGTGCCGATGAATCGAAGGGCTGGGATAACCAGATCCGCGACGAATTCGGTTTCGTAATGACCTATGAGCGCAAGTGGCGCGCACTGGCGGAATGGCGACAGGCCGGCGGACTCGGCGTGGACGTGATGCCTAACGCAGCGGTGTCGGTGGGTAATGTGCTGACGCAGGGCCTGCTCGGAGTGACGTTGCGCGTAGGTCAGGATCTCGCCAACGATTACGGCCCGCCGCGGGTTTCGCCGGCGCTGGCCGGCGCGGGCTTTTTTGCACCGCGCGATCAGTTCTCCTGGTATCTGTTCGCCGGCATCAACGGACGCGCGGTGGCTTATAACATCGTGCTCGACGGCAACGCATTCCGCGACGGTGGCCCGAGCGTCGATCGCAAGCCGCTGGTCGCCGAAGCCCAGGCCGGCCTGGTCATGCAATTGGGGCGCGTGCAGGCCGCCTTCACCATCGTCACCCGCACCGATGAGTTCAAGGACCAGGGCAAACAGGAATTGTTCGGCGCGGTGTCGCTGTCGATGAAACTCTGAAGCGATACTCCGCGCGGCGGGTCAGTGTAGGTGCGAATAAATTGGGTGTCGGTCTCAAACTGTGCATCGGCATTTGATCTTCTGTGGGTCAGACTTCAGTCTGACATTCGTCCGCGATGGACGGCGCCAGGCCGTCTAGACAGTGTCAGACTGAAGTCTGACCCACAATGATCTGGACGACCCGCCGATGCTCAGTTTCAGACCTGCACCCAATAAATTCGCACCTACATAATGTCCGCGCCTAGTGCGGCCCTGCTTTCAGGGCGTGGTGATGGTGGTGGTGCTCTTCTCCTTCACCGACGAACCATCGTGATTGCCCTCGCTCGAACGCGCGCTTTCCACCGTGCTCGTTGAACCATCGGGACTCTGTTTGGTGGTCGACGAATTCGAGTTGTAGGAACCGCTGGCCGGGTCGCTGCTGTGCGAACTCTCGGTCTTCCTGGTCACATTGCCGTATTCGTCGACCGCTTTTTCGGTCGTTGACGAGCTGTGGGCAGGGGCCGTCTGCGAAGTAGTGGAGGTGCTGCGGGTCTCGGTCGAGCTTGAATCAGCGAGGACGAGCGGCGCAACGAGGGCCAGCGACAAAGCGCCGGCGAGTAGGGAAATCTGCATGGTGATTCTCTTGTGGTAATGAAGGGCTTGCCCGCGACGGGCAGACTTCGAATCACCCATGCGCCGAAGCGCATGACGGCGCTTCGTGATCGGATCGGCCGGGCAGCCTCATCATCGTGGGGAGTAGTACAGGCGTCGGTGCGCAGCCACGCTTAACACCCTGACTCTCAATGCGACCCAGGCCGCAGGTAGGACTAGGGAGGGCTGGTTTGTACGCCCTCGGCTGCGTCGAGATTGCTATCGCGCAACTGATCTTCCAGCGCGCGTTGATAGCCCTCCACCGCGCTTTCCACTTCCACTTGTTTCAGCCCGGTGAAGGGCTCCTTCTGCAGCAGCGCAGTCCAGCGCGGTTTGGTTTTGAAGTTCTCAAGAACCTCGCGGCTTATGGTGAACATCGCGCGGTTTTTTTCTTCGGCGTCGGCGAGTTCGGTGCGGGTTGCCTGCAACTGTCGCTGCAACTGTTCTTTGTCAGCTTCGAGCGCCTCTTCGTTGCGCGCCGTTTCCTTGTATTTGGCGACCACTTCCTCGAGGCGCGTGGTCAGCTGGCGGTTACGGTTGGTGAGGCGCGCCAACTCGCTTTTGCTGTCGCTCAATTCCCTGCCGCGCGCGGCGATATCCGCTTCACGGGCACCGACATTCAGTTTTGTAATTTTTAACTGCTGTTCGAGCCCGGCATGACTGGCTTTGAGTTTGGCGTTCTCCAACTCCAGTTGCTGCTTGGCGTCGTTCAACTGACGCAACATGCCTTGCGCGCGGGCGAGTGCGGCCTGCGCATTGGGAGCTTCGGCGTGAACGCTGGCGCTGATCGCGACCAGCAGCACCCACGCGCAGGACAGTGCAATGCTAGAACTTCGCATTGAGATCGACCTGTAAGGTATCAATACCCCGTGGCGGGCCGTCTATAACTTCGCTGGAAAGATAGCGCAGCTCCAACCAGGTGTTTTTCGCCAGGCCGTACTTGCCACCGAGCACCCAGCCCTTGGAATCGGTACCACCGAGATTAAAATCGGAATCGCTGAACGCATCGAGCGTCGCGTCGCGCTGCAGATAACGATAGTTCGCCCACACCTGCCAGTCGCGGAACTTGGCGACCTGTGGCCAGCCCGCAGCGATTTCGAACATCCAGCCTAAGGTGCGCTCGGAATTGGAATAGAGGTAAGTCACACCGCCGGTGCGTTGCGCGATTTCTTCGCGGTCATAGCCCAGGTTCTTGACGATGTCGCCCCTGAAGATGACGTGGTAGGGCGCGAAGTTCGCCAGATCCAGCGCCAGGTTCAGATTCAGCAGGTGATAGTCGGCGGCGAGCGCGAACAGCGCATCGTTGGCACCACCATTCAGATTCGGGTCGTTGGCGATGTTGTAGAGCAGGTTGCCTTTTTGCACGAACAGCGGCGCGGTGCTGTCGCGCAACGTGGTGCCGAGCGCGTTTTTCTTGCCGGTGATATGGATGTATCGGTAAAAGGCACCACTCAACTGCAACTTGTTCTGGTTCTGAAATTCCCAGGCCGCGCCGAGCTGGCCGGCCGCCAGCCATTTGTCCTGGGACGAAAAATCCACCACCTGCAACGGGAACAGACCCGCTGTTGCAAATACCGAACGCCCGGCGGGCGCCAGCCCGGCAATACCATCGCCTTGGCCAATCGCACGACGCAGCGTCAGAGCGGCGCCATCAAGGTTCAAATCCTCGTCCCACACCAGTTCGGTCGATGCCCACGACGTCAAAAACGGGTTGGCCATACGCCCGACGGCGATATCGACGTTGCTGTTCAACCACCCCCAACCCTGGGCCGCAGGCAGATCGAAGAGCAGCGCCATACGGTCGAAGTGAATACTGAAGCCGCGTCCATAGTCACCCAGCGATTGATTGGTGGATATCGGACTCAGCAGGTCACCCGTCGCGAGGCGGGTTTCAAAATTCCAATGGTCGGCGATGTTTGCGCGCAGGGTGATACGTACGCGTTCACGCCAGCGATTTTCGTCATCGGAGTTATTCAGAAAGGCGCGTGCGCCGGCCTGGCTGATGCCACCGGCGGCGTTGACGCGCGGAATATCAAGATAAAGATTCTCCGCACTCAAAGTATCGGCATTGTCTTTGCCGTATTTGTCGAACTGGTTACGCAGCCGCACGTCACCAGAGAGCTTGAAGCTGTTGACCCAGGCCGGCAAAGCATCAGGCGTGCCCCAGTGTTCCTGTTTGGCCTTCTGCGAAACGTCGGCCAAAACGTCCTCCCGCAGCTCGGCGCGCACCTGTTCGCGGATCTCTTTCTTGACGAACTCCGGCACGTAGGGCACACGCACCACTTTGCTGCTGGCGACCGTCGCGCCCGCCGCAGCAGTGTCGGCGGCGGCGATGGCAACGCCCTTGTCCGCCCCCTCAGCAGGCTGCGCCGCCACTTGCTGGGCGGCCTGCGCAGCGGCGTCATCTTCCGCTTTCTTGACCAGCGCGGCGGCCATCTCGGGTTTCAATACACCTTGTTTGACCAGCGCATCGACGAGATTGACGACGGTGTGCTTGAGTTCCAGCAGCTCCTGCTTTTCGTCAGCGAGAGTGGGCAGGGCCGCGAGCAGCAGCGCGGAGCCGAGCAGGCCTTTGGCGATAAATTTCTTCAAGACGGTTCTCGTTGTGCAAGGCAGATAATCGGGTTCAGCGCGTGACGATGCGCAGCTTGACCGGCTGCGGCATGTCTTCGGGTGGGCTGTCGCTCATGCGCAGACCGCTCAGAATTCGGTGCAAGTGGGCATCGGCCTCGCCATTGCCGGTGGACTCGACCAGATCGACACGTTTGATGTGGCCATCGTCCGCCACCCAGATGTTGATCACGACCGAATACATCTTGTCGCGCAGTTCCTCATCGCCGCTCAGAAGACTGAGCAGATCGCGCTGCAGGTTGCGCTGCATCTGACCGGCATACCAACGATTACGATCGCCGCCGCCGATGAGGCCGCGCCCACCCTTCTTGCCGCGCAAACCAAAACCGTCGCTGCCAGCGGTGCCATCGGCATCGAGTCCGAGTTCATCGCCCGGCATCGCTTCGTCCGCCGGCGCTTCTTCGGCTATCGGTTCGGGTTCCGGCGGTGGTTCTTCCATCACCTGTTCCGGCGGCGGCGGTTCTTCAATCTTGGGCGGCGGCGGTGGTGGTGGCGGCGGTTGCACGAGAGAAATCTCCTGCACCTTGGGCGGCTCAGGCGCCTTGCTGCCCTTCAGACCCCCGACCGCGAAATAAGCGGCAATGCCGAACACCAGCAACACCACCACACCACCGAGCATCGGACCGTGGCGATGCCGGAATGATTCGCCTTCCTGATCCTGATCCTGCTCCTGTGCCATGTCGCGTTACTTGACGAGTTTCTGGGTGACGAGACCAATCTGCGTAATACCCACGCGCCCGGTCAGGTCGAGCACGTCCATTACCAGTTGGTACTGCACAGTCGAATCGCCCTTGATCACCACCGGCAGTTCCGGGTCGGCGGCGTACAGCGAGGCCAGGCGACTTTCGAGTTCCGGCATCGTCACCGGATAGGTATCGAGAAATATATTGCCCTCGGCGGTGATGGTCACCGCCTTGGTTTTCGGCTTGGCGAGCGAGACCGCGCTGCTTGCCTGCGGCAGATTGACTTTCACACCCTGCACCGAGGCGGTGGTCATGATGATGAAGATCAACAGCAGCACGAAGGTCAAATCGACCATCGGGGTGATGTTGATATCGTCGTATGGTTCTGACTCGCCTTTGACTTCCGCGGACATCTGCTGGCTCCGGGGTGGGACGGGCGTTAAGCGCCGTGGACTTCGTTGATCTTGGCGATGAATTCATCACCAAAAACCTGCATGTCGGCGTTCAAATCCTTGGCCTTGGAACCGAGGTAGTTGTAGCCAAACAGCGCCGGAATCGCGACGCCGAGGCCGGCGACGGTGGCGAGCAGGGCGGCCGCCATACCCGGTGCGATGGAAGCGATATTGATGTCGCCGCTGCGCGCAATGGTGGCGAAGGTCACCATCACACCGACCACGGTGCCGAGCAGGCCGATGAAGGGCCCACCCGAGATAGCGATGGTGAGCAATACCAGCAGCGAGTTCAGGCGCTGGTGTTCGCGCACCGCAATGGCGTCGAGCGTGGCGCGGATGGCACCGAGCGATTTGTCGCTCAAACCGGCGCCGCTGGTATCGTCGAGACGACCTCTGACCTGTTCTATACCCTGTCTGTAAATGGCGAACAGCGGTGAATCGCCATAGCTGCGGGTCGCCGACACCAGTGCGTCGAGTGTCGCGCCCGCGCCGGTGGTCTGAGTGCGATAGGCCGACAGGAATTTATCCGTCGCGCGTCGCGCACGGCCTAAATAGATCGCCTTGAGGAACATTACCAACAGCGCAATAGCCGCCATCAGCACGCACACCCCGATCACTATCTGCTCGACGATGGCTTCTTTGGTGCCAAATACATAATCGATGATGATGCCGAACTGACTGCTGGTTTCGGCTTCTTCGCCGCCACTCGCCGTGTCGGGGCTCTCATCGGCGCCATAACCGACCACACGATCGTTACGTTCACCTTCGACCGCAGCCTGCAGCGCAAAATAGTCAGCGCTGCGGCCACTGGCATGGAACTTGAGCTCATCTATCTGCAACGGCAGGGGCGCCTTGCCGTCCGTTGCGGCGCCGAGCGCAGCACCGATCGCAATGGCGCCACCGGCTTCAGCAACTTGCGCCGCGGCCGAACCGGCCAGCGCACCATTCATAAAGAGCTGCAACTGGCCGCCCTGGATGGCGAGCGCAACATGCAACCACTGACTGGCGACCACCGCACTGCTGCTGGTCACCGAAGCGCCGCCGAGGCTCGCGACCATACGGTCGCCCACCAGCTTGATGGTCAGACGCTCGGCACCGTCACCGCGATCGAGCAGCGTGCCACCGTCGGCCGGCAGCGCGTCGAACTTCAACCACATGTCGACCGCCCAGCCCTTATCGGGCATAAGGCGCAACTGCGGGGCGTCGGAAATCGTCATCGCTTCGGTACCCGTCAATACACCACCCATCCCGAGCAGCGACAAGGGCGTGGGCGTGACCGCACCGGCGGTCGGTGTCGAGGCCAGCGCACTGGCAGTGGGCGTGGCGTAGGCGGTGCTGTCTTCTACTTCGCCAGTAGGTTCGGCGAAATGGAAAACCGCGGAGGTATCCACATCGTAAGTGCCGCCGGCGTCATCCGCCTTGTTGGCGGTCTGGTTACCGAAATAGAGAAAGAAGGTGTTGTCGGCGCTGTTGGCTTTCAGGACCGGCAACTTGACCCATACCAGCGCT
>CAMCBY010000087.1 GCA_945873015.1 Klebsiella pneumoniae | reverse complement strand
CAGCAAACTTTACTCGCTTTTTTCGCAGCCAGACCGGCTTGTCGCCGCAGGCGTTCAGGGAGCCATTGATGGCGGGACGAGTCCCGTAAGACCTGGCTCGAAACGGCGCCGCTAATCCAGATGCTTCCGCTCAACGATGTGCGTAAGCCCTATAGGGAAAAAGGTGACAGATCTATTTATGGCAACACGATAATAAATCTGTCACCTTTCCTCGTTTCCTCGAGTTCGGGCGAACTGCGCGACACCATTCTTGACGATTGCCGCCCTTATTCGAACTGGCGGTGTGATAATTTTCGAGGCTCATCACGTCGGGACCGAACTTCGTGCGACACGCTCTTCGTTTGCTGGCGGCTTTTGTCGCGACGCGGATGCGCGCTCGCCGGAGAGCTGCTCGTGGCATGGCACGGTCCGACGACGCGAATGGCTCACTCACGGTCCTGGTGCTCGGGTCTTATAACGGCCAGGACTCCTTTGGCGACAAAGTTCTGCTGCGCTGCGTGACGATGCAGCTTCGTGCGGTGATCGGCGATGAGGTCCGGTTCGTCTCGCATGTTTTCGATAATCTCGCCGATGCCCGCAGGGTTGCCCCGGACGTTGAGTTTCACGGCGGCCTGATGCCGATGTTCCGGCAGTGGCAGAATATATTTCGGCGCTTGCCCGCGCCCTACGCGCTGCAGATGCTTTTTACCTTGACGAGTTTGCCGTTGTGGCTGGTTGCTACGCGCCAGAACCGCCGCGAGGCGGCGGAAACGTTGCGCGATATTCGCCACTGCTCGCTATTCTATTTTTACGGCGGCACGCAGCTGTCACAGCAATGGTTCCGGCTCAACTTCCCATCGTTGGCGCTCGTCATCGTGGCCGCACGGCTGCTCGGCAAGCCGGTCTATTTCGGCCCCCAACAGTACGGGCCTGAGAGTAGCGCGCAGTCCCGCTGGCTGAGGATGTTGATTGGCTGGCTGGTGCGCGGCGTGCGGGTGCGCAACACGCGCTGCCTGAAACTCCTCGGCCTGCCACCATCGAAACTGCTGCTGGACGAAGTCTATAGCTGCACTGCGCGATTTCCGCTCCACACCAGCCATCCACGGGAGCGCTCGTTCATTTTAATCAACCTGCGTGGCCGCAATTTTCTGCGCGCCGACACCGATTCGGAGTTCCATGCCTTCATCGAGCTGTTGGAAGCGCTGTATCGTATGCTCGGCTTGCCGTTCAAGCTCTTCCAGATGAGCGGCGCGGGCTTTTGCGACGACACCCGATTGATGGCGATGTTGGGCGCGAGCGGTAGCGCGCATCTTCCCGTCGAAGTGATAGCGCCTTTCGGAACTGAGCACGAGTTGGTCGATTTGGCGAGACAGGCCTATGGCACCGTCTCGATGTCGTTTCACGGCTGCGTGCTTTCGATGATTGGCGGGTGCCCGGCCGTACCCATCACGTCCGGCGAGTATCTCGATTACAAGTATGCTGACTTCGACCGCTACACGGGCGGACAACGCGCCCCGCGTATCGCACTGACCGGTTCGGATCTGGAATGCGAGGCGCGCCTCGTTGTCGAGTATTTTGAACGCTTCGAGTCCGAGCTGACGGCAATGTCGCGAGAACGCGCGGCGACCGATATGAAGGAATGGTATCGGCACGTCGCCACCGAGTGTTTCGGAGCCGACCGCCTCGGCACGGTAGAGGGCGGGGTCGAAGCGGAGCAGACGGCGGGTTGATGCCGGCGGCGCACGACCGTGCGCTTCTGAACCCGCCCGTCGCGTCGCGCCGCGCGTATTGCAGCGCCGGGATGGGGTCGATAATTGTCGTTACGACTACGCCGGCGACCAGCCGGCACAACGGCAAGATCACCTTGTTGCAGGCGCTGCCGGATCATCTAGCGCGCATTTGTCTGTTCAAGATCATTACCGGGTGTCGCGAGCAGGAAGTGAGTGGCTTGCGCGGGGAGTGGGAGATCAACGTGCTACAACTCGACACTTCGGTTTTAATCATTCCCGAAAAAAGGTGACAGATTTATTTATGGCAACAGGAAAATAAATCCGTCCCCTTTCCGTTGCGAGGGTCGCATCCGACGCCCGTTTCCTGTGATCGCGACCATCGGGTGCGGAAGATCAACAACAGTGCCTTGAAACGGCACGGTCGGTTTGAAGCATGTGCGTGTGCACCACTTGAATCACACTTTCGGTCGAAGGCTAAACGAGTACCCCAACGTTGTTGTGGCATTCGCAAAAGTCGACGGTAAATTGCCGGAAGGATTGATTCGCAATAGCTGGTTGCGATTGCTCGCCCCTGCGGGGCGCCTGCGATGCGCTCTGGCGGCCCAACTCGCTTTGCGAGTTGGGCGAACCTCCGACCCCCTAAGTTCGTAGCCAGGCCTTTGGCCGTGGCCTGATTACATGCCGAGTTGGTCGCCGAGCAGGTAGCCGTAAAACATGGTGAGCGGTGCAACGGCGAGCATGGCGGCGCCCTGCGCGCAATATTCATCGAGGCCTTTCAAGTCGAGGCGCAGGCCAAGTCGCGCACCAAAATCCCGACCTAATCCGGCGGCCAGCGCCGGCAACAGCGTACACAAACCGCCCAGTGCCAGTGCCGACAGCAGGCCCGGCCAAGCGCTGGCGCTCACTGCGCCGAGATAGTCGGCGTAGCACACAAACACCACGGCCACTGCGCCGAGGCTCTGCGCGGCGTCGAGCGTGGCTGGCCGCGCACGCAGCGGCGCCAGCCACGGTGCCAACAGGCGCAATAAAAACACCAGACCGAGCAAGATGCCGCTGCGGGCCATGTCGACGCCAAACAAGGTGCTGAGCGCCGGTGCGGCGCGAAATCCGAACAGCGCGGGATAGGCCCACAACACCGCGCCGACGATGACCGCGCTGCGCAGCAGGGGTGCATAGAGTCTCTGCCACACGCGCGCAAAGCGAGCCTTGCCGCTGGCGAGCCGCGTCAGCCACTGGCCGAGCTTGAGTTCCACACCCACGCCCAATACCAGTACCAGCATGAGTTGCAGCATTCCTGTCGAGGGTGGGAGGGGCAGCATGGTGGTCGCACAAATCCGGTCGTGGTTCACAACAAGGCGGGTCTGCGACTGCGAATTGAATCGAGTATCATGCCGCCCATCCCCGTCTAGCAAAGGTTCAGTTGAATGTCCGTCCTGATCTGCGGCTCACTCGCATTCGATAACATCATGGTGTTCCAGGATCGGTTCAAGAACCACATCCTGCCGGACAAGATTCATATCCTGAACGTATCGTTCCTGGTGCCCGAGCTGCGCCGTGAATTCGGCGGCTGCGCTGGCAACATCGCTTATAACTTGAAGATGCTGGGCGGCGCGCCGCTCGTCATGGGCACGGTCGGTGTCGATTTTGCGCCCTATGCCAGTTGGCTGAAGGGGCAGGGAATCGAGACACGCTGCATCGCGACCATCGACCAATCGTTGACCGCGCAGGCCTTTATCACCACCGACCTCGACGACAACCAGATCACCGCCTTCCATCCCGGTGCGATGAATTTCTCGGCCAGCAACAAGGTTGCCGATGCGGGGCCGGTCGAACTCGGCATCATCGCCCCCGATGGTCGTGATGGCATGCTCGCACACGCGCGCCAGATGCACGAGGCCGGCATTCCTTTCATTTTCGACCCGGGTCAGGGCATGCCGATGTTCGACGGCGATGACCTGAAAGCGTTCATCGATATCGCGACCTGGGTGACGGTCAACGACTATGAGTCGGAGCTCATGCAAGAGCGCACGGGTCTGTCGCCTGAGGCGATAGCCGAACGAGTGCAGGCCTGCATCGTGACGCGCGGTGGTGAAGGTTCGAACATCTATACCCGCGCCGGGCGCATCGACATTCCGAGCGCCAAGCCGCTCAGTCTGACCGATCCTACCGGCTGTGGTGATGCCTATCGTGCCGGACTGCTTTACGGCCTGGTCAACAAACTGCCGTGGGAAACCACTGGCCGCATGGCGTCCTTGCTCGGGGCTATCAAGATTGCTCATGCCGGCACGCAGAATCACTATTTCACGCGTGATGAATTCGCGGCGCGTTACGCCGCAGAATTCGGTAGCAAGCTCGACTGGTAAACAAGCGACCGTCAGGTTCTCAGTGACGGGGTGCGTGTCTCGCGCCTCAGGTCGATAGCGCGCGCTCGAAGTCGGCGAGTTGGGTCACCGGCGCGCTGCAGCTCTGGCCGCGACACACATAGGCGGTGAGCGGCGCAGCGCCAACGCTGCCGCGCGATGCCAACAAGCCGGGTAGCGCGGTTTCGCCTGGCGGGATGGCGTAGCACTGCGCGCGCGAGCCGCATTGTTTGGCCAAGAGCGCGCGCCATACATCGAGCGTGGCGCTGTCGTCGCCGCGCACAATGACATGCGGCGCGGCGCGTGTTTGGTGATAGTTCGTCAGCACTGCACTGGCATGGCCCTGCGGCCAGCGTTGCGCGGCCTCGTTGGCGGCAGTGAGGGTACGCTCTGCCGCCACCTGATAACGCGGCTCGCCGATGAGATGGGCAAGCGACAGCAGCGCCTCGGCCGCCACCACATTGCCCGACGGCAGGGCATCGTCGTTGAAACTCCGCACCCGCACCAATAGACGTTCAGAATCGCGCGCTGTGAAATAAAAGCCGCCGCGTTGTTCATCCTCAAAATGCGCCAACAGCAGCTCTGCGAGCGTGATGGCAAACTCAAGATCGGTACGCCGAAAACGGCAGCTCAATAACTCGAGCGTGGCTGCCAGCAGAAAGGCATGATCGTCGAGATAAGCCGGCACACTCGCCACACCCAGGCGGCTGGTGGCCAGTAGTCGCCCGCCTTGCCAGTGGCGGGTCTTAAGGTAATCGAGTGCGCGAGTCGCCGCAGCGACATAGTCAGGGCGCGACAGCCAGCGGCCGGCGCGGGCCAGGGCGCGCATGGTGAGCGCGTTCCAGGCGGTGAGGATTTTGTCGTCGCGGCCGGGTGCGACCCGTAACCCGCGCGCAGTATAGAGCGTGCGCAGTTGCGTGCGTGTTTGTGCATCCGGCGGTGGCAGCGGCTGGCCGCGCTCGGGCGACGCGCGACGCAGATGCCAGCGGTTTTCGAAGTTGGCCGCGGCATCGAGACCATACTCCGAGGCGAACGCCGCATGGTCGGCGCCGAGCAGCGCGGCCACTTGGTCGCGAGTCCATACGTAGAAGCTGCCTTCTTCGCCGTCCGCATCGGCATCGATGCTGGCATAAAAACCGCCGGCCTCGTCCTGCATCTCCGCCAGCAACCAGTCGGCGGTGGCGCACGCTACCGCGCAGAGGTCGGGCAAATCGTGCTGAGCACCGAACTCGGCATAAAGACCGAGCAAGGCGGCATTGTCGTAGAGCATCTTTTCGAAATGCGGAATCGACCAATGGTTATCGGTCGAGTAGCGGTAGAAGCCGCCACCGACGTGATCGACCAGACCGCCGGCGGCCATCGCCCGCAGACTGAATTCGACCAGCGGCCCATGATCGACGCCGAGCAGCGCCAGCGCCTCGGGATGCGGGAACTTGGGCGCGCCGCCAAAACCGCCGTGGCGGTGGTCGAAGCTGCGGGTGAATTGCTGCACGGTGCGCGCCATCAAGGCCGGTTCAAAACCGCCGGGCTGATCCTCGCTGCCGGCCAGTTGCGCATGGAGTGCTGACACCATGCCCTGGCTGAACTCCGCCATCTGCTCACCACGCTCGTGATAAGCGTGCGAGACCCGCTCGAGCACCTCGGCGAAACCTGGCCGGCCGTGGCGTGCGGTATCAGGAAAATACGTGCCGCCGAAATAAGGCACTTGCTGGTCCGGGGTGAGGAACATGGTCAGAGGCCAGCCACCGTTGGATTGGGTCAGCAACTGATGGGCGGCCTGATAGATTTTGTCGAGATCGGGGCGCTCCTCGCGGTCGACCTTGATGTTGATGAACAAACGGTTCATGAGGGCGGCGATGGCGGCATCGGCAAAGGACTCATGGGCCATGACGTGACACCAGTGACAGGCCGAATAACCGATGGACAGCAATATCGGCTTGTTCTGCGCGCGCGCTTGCGCCAGCGCTTCTTCGCCCCACGGATACCAGTCGACGGGATTGTCCGCGTGCTGCAGGAGGTAGGGGCTGGTGGCGTCGCGCAGGCGGTTCATGGTGCGGCTCTACAGGCTGTCTCGGGGCCGCCACGCTATCACGGCGGGCGCGCTGCGGCCCCCTCTCTCCACGCCTCGAACAGTGCATAATGGCGACCGGTTGCTGTGACGTCCCTGGCCATGATTCCGTTTCCGCCTATCGATCCTGTTGCGTTCAAGCTCGGCCCCGTGGCCGTGCATTGGTACGGGCTGTCCTACATCGTCGGCATCGGGCTCGGCTGGGGATTGCTGCACGATCGCGCTGGCCGCAGCAACGGCCGCTGGAGTCGCGACCAAGTGGCTGATCTGGTGTTTTACGCCGCCATGGGCGGCGTGCTCGGCGGGCGCCTCGGCTACATTCTGTTCTACAACCTCGAAAGTTATCTTTCCCAGCCGCTGTCGATACTGGCGGTGTGGCGCGGTGGCATGTCTTTCCACGGCGGTGTCATCGGTCTGTGCCTCGCACTGGCCTGGTTTGCGCGCGCCAATCAACGCAGTTTTCTTGAGGCCGCCGACTATCTGGTGCCGGTGGTGCCGATCGGACTCGGCCTTGGCCGGCTGGCGAATTTCGTCAATCAGGAATTATGGGGCGCGCCAACGTTGCAAGCTTGGGGCGTGCTGTTCACCAATCCCGCCGCCGGCGGTGTCGCGCGTCATGCAACGCAGATCTACGAAGCGCTGCTCGAAGGCCTGGTGTTGTTTCTGATCCTGAACTGGATCGCACGCAAACCGCGTGCCCACGGCACCTTGATGGCATGTTTCCTGATCTTCTACGCCCTGTTCCGCTTCGCGGTCGAGTTCCTGCGCGAACCCGATGCGCATATCGGTTACCTGGCCTTTGACTGGCTGACAATGGGCCAGCTGTTGTCGGTGCCGATGCTGGTGGTCGGGCTGCTGATGCTGGTGACCGTGGCCAAACGACACGAGTAAGCAATGCAGACCTACCTTGATCTCCTGCGCTACGTGCGCGACCACGGCGTGCGCAAAACCGATAGAACCGGCACCGGCACCTTGAGCGTTTTCGGCTATCAGATGCGGTTTGATTTAAGCAGCAGCTTTCCGTTGCTGACCACCAAGAAGCTGCACCTGAACTCAATCATTCATGAACTGATCTGGTTTTTGCGCGGCGAATCGAATGTTGCTTACCTGCGCGAACACGGCGTGTCTATCTGGGACGAATGGGCCGACGAGCAAGGTGAACTTGGTCCGGTCTACGGCGTGCAATGGCGTTCGTGGCCGCGCGCCGATGGCGGCACCATCGACCAGCTCAGCGAGGTCATCGAGGCGATTCGCCGCACGCCTGATTCGCGCCGCCTGGTGGTGAGTGCGTGGAATGTGGCTGACATCCCGCGTATGGCGCTCGCGCCCTGCCACACGATGTTCCAGTTCTATGTGGCCGACGGTCGTTTGTCGTGTCAGATGTATCAGCGCAGCGCCGACATCTTTCTGGGGGTGCCATTCAACATCGCGTCCTATGCCTTGTTGACCTTGATGGTGGCGCAGGTCTGCGACCTCAAACCCGGCGATTTTGTGCACACCCTGGGCGACGCCCATCTGTATCTCAATCATCTCGAGCAGGCTGATCTGCAACTGACGCGTGCGCCCTTGCCGCCGCCGCGCATGGTGCTGAATCCGGCGGTGCGCTCGATATTCGATTTCACGCGGGAAGACTGCGTGCTCGAGGACTACCAGTTTCATCCGCATATCGCCGCACCCGTGGCGGTGTGAGCGCGCACGCGAGCGCACATCGATGAATCTCGCACTGGTGGTGGCGATGGCGCGTAATGGGGTCATCGGTCGCGACGGGTCGTTGCCCTGGCATCTGCCGGCGGATCTGAAACGCTTTCGTGCCATCACCATGGGCAAACCCATCGTCATGGGGCGCCGCACCCACGAATCCATCGGCCGGCCCTTGCCAGGGCGGCGCAATATCGTGTTGTCGCACATCGCCGCTTATCAGGCGCCGGGATGTGAAGTGTTCCCGAGCCTTAACGCCGCACTGGCGGCGCTCGAAGATTGCGCGGAAGTGATGATAGTGGGTGGTGCGGCGCTTTATGCCGAGGCTTTACCCCATGCATCCACGCTCTATGTAACTGACGTTGATGCCGCGCCGCAGGGCGATGTGTATTTCCCCGAGTTTAACCGTGACGACTGGCAGGAAATCGAACGCGAGCAGCACGCGGCCGATACGTTGAACGAATTCCCGTACTGCTTTCGCCGTCTGCAAAGACTCAGTCGAACGGCACCGTAGTCGTCGAATCGACCTGAAACAGCGCGCCGTCTTCGAGGCGCATGGCGGTCAGTTGCCCGCCCCACACCGCGCCGGTATCGAGTGGATAGACGCCCAAGGTCGGCCATTGCGCCGGCGCCACGCGGAGCGTCGACCAGTGGCCGAAAACGATGCGCAGGCTGCGACTCGCACGCGACGGCATGTCGAACCACGGCGTCAGTCCGCTGCCGGCCGCAGGCTCACCTTTGTCTTTCAGGTCGATGCCACCGTCGGCCGTGCAATAGCGGATGCGGGTCAGACTGTTGGTGATATAACGCAGCCGCGCGTGACCTGTGAGGGTGTTGTGCCAGTGCGCGGGTTCGTCGCCATACATGTGGGCAAGGAACTCGACGAACTGCGGGCCGCGCAAGCAGCCCTCTACTTCCTGCGCACAGCGCAGCGCAAGGCCGAGATCCCACTGCGGCGGCAGACCGGCGTGCACCAGCGTGTAATTGAGAGCGGTATCGTGGTGAAGCAAGGGCTGGCGGCGCAGCCACGCCAGCATCGCCTCTCTGTCCGGCGCGTGGAGAATCTCATCGAGGGTATCGCGACGGCGTGGTTTGACCGTGTCCACGTAAGCGCAGGCGAGCAGATGCAGATCATGGTTGCCGAGCACCGTCACCACACAATCGCCCAGCGCCATCACGCTGCGTAATACCGCTGCCGATTGCGGCCCGCGGTTGACCAGATCGCCTACCAGCCACAACCGATCGCGCTGCGCTGAGAAGTCGATATGGTGCAGCAGCGCCTCGAATTCACGGTGGCAACCTTGCAGGTCGCCGATAGCGTAGGTCGCCACGGGATAAGCGCGCTCAGTTCAGAATACGGGGCACAGCCAGACGGAAGATCGGGATGGCCGCTTTGAACTGTTCGCCGTCACTGGCCTTCATCTGATAGCTGCCACTCATGCTGCCGAGCGGTGTCTCCAGCACCGCGCCGCTGGTGTACTGAAACGCCTTGCCGGGCTCGATGAGCGGCTGTTGACCCACCACGCCGTCGCCATGGACTTCCTGGATGCGGCCATTGGCGTCGGTGATCAACCAATGCCGACTCAAGAGTTGAGCCGCCACCTGGCCGATATTGGCGATGGTGATGGTGTAGGCGAACGCATAACGATTCGCCGCCGGTTCTGACTGATCCTCCAGGTAGGCGCCCTCGGCGCTGACGCGGATGTCGTATCTGTTTTCGCTCATGCTTAAGTTCCGTATCGAGGGCGCCGGGCATCATGCGCCTGGCGCCATTGTAACGGCAGGTGGCTGCTCAATAGCGCGCGATGACGTGGGTGGCGAAATCCCGGAACACGCGCCGTGCATGATCCATCGGTGGCAGTAATGTGATCTCGCGCAGGCCGGCGGCCTCGGCAGCGCGCAGGCGCGCGATGATCTGGTCGGGCTCGCCGGCCAGGATCCAGGTCTCAATGGCCTCGGGGGTGATAAAACGCCGCTCCTCGGGCACCAGCCACGAACAATGCCCTTCGTGGATCTGCAGGTAACGTTTGTGCTCGGGTGTCGACATCTTCTCGACGTAGGCACAGTACTCATCCCACACATTGCGCACCGCCGGCGGCAGCGCCGAATCGTCGCCGGTCAGCTTCCAGTTCTCGTAACAGTAGTGCAGCGCCGCCGCCACTTGTGAACCACACTGGTCGATAACGCGCTCGCTGGTGAGTTTCTCACCCGGCCCGAGCACCACCGCGCTGGTCAGCGCCGCGCTGTGAAAATCTGCCGGAAAGCTGCGTTCGACCTCAGCCGCACCGGCACGCATCAATTCATAACTCTCATGCACCAGTGCCGGCGGTTCGTTGAGCGCCGAGATACGTCCGTCGCCGTAGGCACCGGCCGCGCGCAGCGCGCCCGGCCCATTGGCCGCCACCCAGATAGGAATGGGCTGGCTGATATCGATGAACTTGCGCTCGAGGTGCAGGAAACGGATGTCGCGCGTTTCGCCATTCAAGGTGTATTCGACTTCTTCTCCTGCGAGCAGCGAACGCACCACACGCAGGTATTCGCGGAACGGTTTGGGTTTCATGGGTTTCATACCCATCACCCGCATCGCAGTGTGGCCGGTGCCCAGACCCAGGAACACGCGGCCCGGCGCGAGGGCCGCGATGCTGGCGATGGAGTGGGCGGTGACCGGCGCGATGCGGGTCGGTGCAATCGAGACCCCGGTGCCTATCTTGATGCGCGAAGTATTGACCGCCGCCAACGCGAGCACCGCGTAGCAGTCAGACCAGATCATCTGCGAGTCCGGCACCCAGCCGTGGTCATAGCCGAGATCTTCGGCAAGTTTGATCAGTTGCCAGTCGTTGATATGCGTGCCGATCATGGCGCCAAATTTCATGTGCCTCTCCCCGGATTTGAGCGTGAAACTGCCGCTCATCGTTTGTCATCGAAGCGGGCCGGTCAAGCGCCCGTGCGGGCAATTGCCGAGGCGACGGGACACCTGTTAGGGTGCGCGCGACTCTCATCGCCCAGCCTTAGCCCGAGCCCACCCCATGTCTGAACAAATCAAGATTCGTCCGTATCTGCGTTCGCCACAGACCAAGGTCCGTCTGGCCTTGCTGCTGGTGATTCCAGCCGCCATTGCCTTTAATTTTTACGTCAACCGGATTGCCCTGTCGCGCGACATCGCCGGCATCACTTTTGTTGAGCCTTTGACCTGGAATTATCACGGCGATACCGACGTGATTCCGCACACGCGGCGCATCCGCTTCACCGCCGCCGGACTCGCCAAAGCAATTGCCGATGGTCATGGCATGCCCTTGTTCGTCACGACCAAATATCCGGCCAGCAAGGGCGGCCTCAATCCACTCATCGGCGTCAATGTGACTGCCCACGACCCGAACATGCAACTGCAGCCGGAAGTCCTGCTCGAACAGAACCTTGAGCAAGTGCAGC
>CAMCBY010000086.1 GCA_945873015.1 Klebsiella pneumoniae | reverse complement strand
ATCGTTTGGCGATGACCGACAAAGCAGTCGAGATTGCTCTCGATGCACCACGCCAATGTATTGTTCCGCGTAAGGGCGTATTGGAGATAGTACGGTTGCTCAATCCGAGCAGCAGCACTGCCCAGATTGCTGTCGGGGAGAATCACTTCCGGGTTACTTCAGGTAATCAGTCACTTACGACTAAGCTCGTCGATGGACGTTTTCCTGACTACGAACGAGTTATCCCCCGCGAGACCGATAATCGGGTGGTAGCGAGTCGCGAAGCCCTACGCGCTGGTTTGAGCCGCGCGTCCATTCTGTCGAACGAGAAATTTCGCGGCATCCGCCTGATTCTTAAAAAGAATCTCCTTACGGCGGTGGCACATAATCCAGAGCAGGAAGAAGCAGAGGAAGAGATCGAAGTCGAGTACAGCGGCGCGGCGGTTGAGGTTGGATTTAATGTTTCCTACCTGTTGGACGTCCTCGGTGTGATGCGCTCAGACACAGTGCGCCTCGATTTGATTGACGCGCAGAGCAGCTGTCTTATGCAGGCTCCAGAAGACGGGACTTCACGTTATGTTGTGATGCCGATGCGTTTGTAGTGCCGCTACTTTGCCTGTTTATCGTTGCTCCGTTTCCGACCATCAGGACACGCCCTGAGTAAGGGCGAGTATCGCTGCGCATGAGATTTGTGTCGCTCAAGGCAGTCAATCTACGCTGTTTTTCTGAAGTGACTTATCGGCCTGGCCCGCATAACAATCTGATTCACGGCGCCAACGGCAGCGGTAAAACTTCCCTTCTGGAAGGGCTGTACATCGCGAGCATAGGTAAATCGTTTCTATCCTCAAGAACCTCTGATCTGGTGCTGGCCGGTTCGAACGGAATGTCGATTACCGCAGAGATAGGCGATATGGCCGATTTCGGGAATTCGGTTATCGTCGTCAAGAAACAAAAGGCTGAAACCCTGATCACAGTGGATGGCCAAGCGGTCACGACCGCTTCAGCTTTGGCCCGGAATTTACCGGTGCTCGTTATCAACTCGCGAGCGCCTGACCTGCTCGGTGAAAACCCAAGTAATCGGCGAGCGCTTTTGGACCGGTCCTTGTTCCACGTGGAACATTCCTATGTCGGACTCTGGAAGGAGTACCGCCACGCCCTTAGGCAGAGAAACGAATTGCTGCGCAATTCAATGAAATCACAAGCAGGGTATTGGGAACAGCAACTTGCTCTCAGCGGCGAAGCAATTAACGCGTCCCGACTTTCTATCGTAGCGGCCATCAACTCGAAGCTTGAGACCTGTAACATCCCTGGCCTAAGCAGTGGCGACCTGCGTTTCGAATTCGCCGCCGGCTGGAATCAAGATCTTGGGCTGGCTGAACAACTGGACAAAGACTGGGACCGCGACTGCGACATTGGGTATACCATGGCGGGACCGCATCGGGCAGACCTGAGTTTATGGCGGGGTGGCCGAGCGGTTTCGAAGAAGCTATCGAGAGGCCAATCGAAAATGGTGGTCTGTTTAGTAATGACAGCCATCGCACAATTTATTAAGAACGCTGCGATAGCACCGGTTTTGCTCGTTGACGACCTGGTCGCTGAATTGGATGACAAGATGCTCGCATTGGCCTTGACCGCCATTCAAGCCGTCGAGACTCAATGTTTTTTTACTGCTATAAAGCCGTCCGAAATTCGCAATCTGCTGCCTGACGACACATTAATGTTCCACGTGGAACGAAACGACCTTACACCTCTTCCTGCGTGAGCGAAAAGCGATGACCTACGATTCAAAAAACATCAAGGTTCTGAAAGGACTCGACGCTGTCAGAAAGCGCCCAGGAATGTACATCGGCGATACCGACGACGGCACAGGCCTGCACCATATGGTGTTCGAAGTCGTCGATAACTGTGTCGACGAAGCCTTAGCTGGTCATTGCAAAAACATTGAGGTTCGTATCCATAGCGACGGCGCTGTCACGGTTACCGATGATGGCCGCGGCATTCCCGTCGATATCCATGAAGAAGAACAACGCTCAGCCGCCGAAGTCATCATGACCACCCTCCATGCGGGCGGTAAATTTGACGACAACTCCTATAAGGTCTCAGGTGGTCTGCATGGCGTTGGCGTATCCGTTGTAAACGCTTTGTCCGATCGCCTCATTCTCCAGATCCGCCGCGAAGGCAAACTCTGGCGCCAGGAATATCATGAAGGTGACCCTCAAGGCCCCCTTGAGGCAGTTGCTGATTCGGACCGCAACGGCACCGAAGTACGTTTTTATCCGAGTGCTAAAACTTTCACCAACATCGAATTTCACTACGACATACTCGCCCGACGCCTTCGCGAATTATCGTTTTTGAATTCTGGCTTGAAGATATCGCTCTCCGATGAACGGTCGGACAAGAAAGATCAATTTGAATATCAAGGCGGAATTGCAGCTTTTGTTGAGCATCTCAACAAGACAAAAACACCCCTGCACCCGGCCGTGATTGTCATTGGCGGATCGAAAGACAATATCGCTGTCGAATTGGCGATGCAGTGGAATGACTCCTACCAGGAGAATATTTACTGCTATACCAACAATATCCCTCAGCGCGATGGCGGTACCCATTTAGCCGGTTTCCGCGCAGCTTTAACTCGAACCCTCAATCAATATCTGGAAAAAGAGGGTATAGCTGCCAAACACAAGATCACAATTGCAGGCGAAGATGTCCGCGAAGGGCTGACTACGGTACTTTCCATCAAGCTTCACGATCCGAAGTTTTCCTCGCAAACGAAGGAAAAGCTGGTGTCGAGCGAGGTAAAAGGTACGGTGGAGTCTATCGTTTCCGACAGCCTGCACACCTTTTTGATTGAGCATCCCCAAGATGCCAAGGCCATCATGGCCAAGATCATTGATGCGGCTCGCGCACGCGAAGCGGCACGCAAGGCCCGTGAACTCACACGCCGCAAGACAGCGCTCGATGTTGCTGGTTTGCCAGGCAAGTTGGCCGATTGCCAGGAACGTGATCCCTCACGGTCCGAACTGTTCATCGTCGAGGGTGATTCCGCCGGTGGTTCTGCGAAGCAGGGTAGGGACCGTAGGAATCAGGCGATTCTTCCCCTCAAGGGCAAGATTTTGAACGTAGAGAAAGCGCGCTTCGACAAAATGCTCTCGTCGAGTGAAGTGGGTGCTTTGATTACGGCCTTGGGTTGCGGAATCGGTGTTGAGGAATACGACCCGTCGCGCCTTCGTTACCATCGCATCATCATCATGACGGACGCGGACGTCGACGGCTCGCATATCCGAACTTTGTTGTTGACCTTCTTTTATCGCCAGATGCCTGAATTGGTCGAACGCGGCCACATTTATATTGCGCAACCGCCGTTGTACAAAGTGAAAAAAGGCAAGAACGAACGTTATCTCAAAGACGAGCCAGAACTCGATGCTTATTTTATGGAGCTCGCTATCCATGACACAGAGCTCGACCTCAGCGGAACTCGATTGACCGCAGACCGGTTGGTGGAAGTAGGCCGCGAGTTTCTTTTCCTCCAGCAAATTCAACGCCGCCTTGAAGCACGTTATGCATCAGTAGTGTTGAAAGGTCTGCGTCGCGCGATGGAGCTCAAGAATCCAGAACTCGCAACGAGTGAGGCTATCAACGAATGGCTTAACAGCTTCCGCACGGCACTTGATCGTGTCATCGGCGACGACCGTCAGTCAGCCACCATTGAGCTGATCTATCAGAGTCCAGAGAGTTGGTCGCTGCTGATCCGCGCTGTCATTAACGGGTCCTTGCTGACCTCGCGGCTCGAACGAGAGTTTTTTTCCAGCTCTGAATACCGCCATCTCAATCGTCTTGGACAACTTTTCGATGATGAGCAGTCAGCCTCTGTTGCCGTGCACCGAAATGACGATGTGACCACCCTGAATTCCTTGGGCGAGGCATTCGGAATGTTGTTAGACACTACCCGTCGTGGTGTCACGGTCCAGAGATACAAGGGCTTGGGTGAAATGAACCCGGAGCAACTTTGGGAGACCACCATGAATCTTGAAACCCGCAACCTTATGCAGGTCAAGATTGAAGATGGCGTGGCAGCAGATCAGATCTTTTCCACTCTCATGGGGGATCAAGTTGAGCCGCGCCGCGAATTCATCGAGCGCCACGCTTTGAGTGTGACTAATCTCGATACTTAGTCATTCGTTCGGCCGGGTGTTTGCCGTTGGCAGCCTGGCATCGTGACGCAGCGCTGTCGCAGCGGCGGCAACTGCTATGACTTGCCTGGCCCCGGCGTGCCGCAGCGCGCCGGCAAGTGCCGCGCAAGTGGCGCCGGTAGTGATGACATCATCAACTACCGCAACCCGCAGGCCGGTAACGTCAACTTTGACTCGAAACGCGCCCAGCATGTTTTTCCGACGCGAAGCCGCATCCAGGCGCGATTGCGCAAGGCCCCATACCCGCTCACGCGCCAGGACGTCGTGACGCACTGCATACCCCGAACGCTGGCCTAATACACGCGCAAGTTCCGTCGCTTGATTGAAGCCCCGACGCAGGAAACGCCAAGGTAGCAACGGCACCGGTACCAGTACATCAACCTCGCCGAGCGTCGCGAGAAATTCGTCAGTGAAACCTACTCCCAACACAGCGAGAGCACCAAGGTCGGCATGGAATTTCGCTGCCTTGACCACATCGGTTATCGGGAAATCATAGTGAAAAGCCGCCAATGCCCGGTCAACGAACGGGATCTGGCGCTGAAGTAGCAGAGACCTGCGGAACGGAAAATCTTTTAGACAGGCCGCGCATACCGGGCCTTCCATGCGCCACACTGCCTGGCAGACAAAACAAACGCCGAAACCGGTCAAGCCGCGGCCCAGCGATTGTTTGTATAGTTTCCCTTGATTCCTTAAACTCGACAGCCTGCCATTGTTTGGCATTTTTTCACTCCCTGAATCGAACATCCGTGCTCGCGCTGAACGAGGATATTGCAACATGCAGACTCAAATTGCCCAGACCCTTCAACCGGTGGTGAGCGACAATCTTCGCCACGACTGGTCTACCGCAGAAGTTACCGCGCTTTTTGAGCTTCCCTTCAATGACCTTTTGTTCCGCGCCCACACCGTGCACCGCGCGAACTTTGACCCTAACCGGGTCCAGCTCAGCACACTGCTCAACATCAAGTCCGGCGGCTGCCCCGAAGACTGCGCCTACTGCCCACAGAGTGTGCGTTTCGACACCAACGTCAGTGCCGATCCCGTACTGCCGCTGGAGCAGGTATTGGAAGCCGCTGCGCGCGCCAAAGCCGCAGGCGCGACGCGCTTTTGTATGGGCGCCGCCTGGCGGGCACCCAAGGACCGCGACCTTGATCAAGTGATTCCCCTCATCGAAGGCGTACGCGCTCAAGGGCTCGAAACCTGTGTCACCCTCGGCATGCTGACCAGCAGCCAGGTCGGCAAGTTACGCGACGCCGGTCTCGATTATTACAACCATAATCTCGATACCTCACCGGAGTTCTACGGCAACATCATCTCCACCCGTACCTATGACGACCGTTTGAATACGCTAGAGCGTGTCCGCGATGCCGGTATCAAGGTGTGTTGCGGGGGTATTGTCGGTCTCGGAGAAGGCAGCCAGGACCGCGGCGAACTACTGCGCACGCTGGCGAATCTGCCCAGCCATCCGGAATCCGTACCGATCAACCTGCTCGTGCGTGTCGAAGGCACTCCTCTGGCTGATGCCGCACCGGTCCATCCCATCGATTTTGTGCGCACCCTGGCGGTCGCCCGCATTCTTATGCCGGCATCACATGTACGTTTATCGGCCGGTCGTACCAATATGACCGACGAATTGCAGGCACTGTGTTTTTTCGCCGGCGCCAACTCGATTTTTTATGGTGAGCAATTACTCACCACCGCCAACCCCGACGTCAGCAATGATCAGCAACTGTTTGCGCGCCTCGGTTTGAGTTCTGACCAGCAGACGCACTCTCACGCCTGAGCCTTTGGCTGTAAGTCGTGTCTGACCTCCTCGCTGCTCGCGTCGCGAATGGTTTGCAGGCTGCGCGACTCGCGCACCGCGCACGTCACTTGGATGAACGTAGCGGTGCGCAGCAGGTTGAGGTCACTATCGACGGCCGTCAGTTCATCAATTTCACAAGCAACGATTATTTAGGACTTGCCGCGCACCCGCGTGTAGTGGCACGAGTGCGTGAAGAACTGGGACACCACGGCTTTGGCAGCGG
Source organism: Klebsiella pneumoniae (assembly GCA_945873015.1). Taxonomy (GTDB): domain Bacteria; phylum Pseudomonadota; class Gammaproteobacteria; genus JADJYF01. The sequence continues at coordinate 5,075 of CAMCBY010000086.1, read as the reverse complement.
CAGCGCCGCTTTGTTGTCCGGTCGCTCAAGCCTTCATGCTGAACTCGAACGCCAACTCGCGCGGTTCGCCGGCATGGAAGCGGCCCTGTTGTTCTCATCCGGCTATCTCGCCAATCTCGGTGCGCTGACCGCGTTGACCAGCGCCGCTGATCTGATTCTGCACGACCGTCTCAACCATGCTTCGCTCATTGATGGTGTACTCGCGAGCGGCGCGCACCATCGGCGTTATCCTCATGTCGACGCTGACCGCGCCAACAAGCTGCTCAGTAGCGCTGATCAAGATCTCAAATGGGTCATCACTGAATCGGTGTTCAGCATGGATGGCGACATTGCTCCGTTGGCGGCGCTGGACGGCGCATGCCTTGAGCATGGCGCGACACTGTATCTCGACGATGCCCACGGATTCGGTGTGTTGAACGACGGTCGTGGCGCCGCTGCTACGCTACCGCTCGCGCGTCGCACTGCTCTGGTCAGCATGTTCACCTTGGGCAAGAGCTTAGGTTCAGTCGGCGGAGTGGTGCTCGCCAACGCTGCCGCATGTGAATTCCTGGTGCAACGCGCACGTACCTATATCTACGACACTGCCTTGCCGCCCGTTTGTGCGGCCGCCGCGCTTGAAGCACTCGCCATCCTCAGCGAATCACCCGCGCGGCCACGTGTTTTGCAAACACGAGTTGCCTATTTTCGACAGCGCGCCGCAGCGCTCGGCATCCCCCTCACCGACAGTGCGACGCCTATCCAACCGATTCTGATTGGCGACGACGCTCGCGCCGTCGCGGTCAGCCGCAGCCTTCAGGCTGCAGGCCTCTATGTGCGCGCCATTCGGCCACCGACGGTGCCGCAAGGCACGGCCCGTTTGCGTATTACACTCACGCACGATCACAGTGACTCGCACATCGATCAGCTCACCAATGCGCTCGCCGACATCCTCAAGTCATGAACTTTCCGCCACCCCCCGTCATCGACAAACGCCGTGTCGCTGATCGGTTCGACAGAGCTGCGCAGAGTTACGACAAGCATGATTTTCTGCAGCGTGAAGTGGCAGCGCGAGCCTTGGAACGGCTCGATTACGTCACGGTGAAACCCGCGCGCATCCTCGACATTGGTTCCGGTACCGGGCGCTGCGCGCGCGCACTCGCGGGCCGTTACAAGTCTGCGCAAGTGGTGCAATGCGATCTCGCACTCGGCATGCTCAAACAGGCTCGCACTCTCGAACGCCGTTTCTTTTCCCGTCAGCGTTTCGTGGCGGGCGATGTTGAACGTCTGCCATTTGCCGATGCGACGTTTGCGCTCGCGTTTTCCAGTCTCGCTCTGCAGTGGTGCCAGAACCTGCTTGCGGCGTTTACCGAAGTTCGACGCACGCTCACCCCCGGCGGTTTGTTGATGTTCACCACCCTCGGCCCCGACACGCTGCGCGAACTGCGCGAGGCTTGGGCCAGCGTCTCGAACGCGCCGCACGTGAACCAGTTCTTGGATATGCATGACATCGGCGATACGCTGATAGCCGCAGGATTTGGCGATCCGGTCATGGAAACCGAATACCTGACCGTGCCGTATGAGGATGTAATGACCTTGATGCGCGATCTGAAGGGTATTGGTGCGTCGAACAGCAACTCGGAACGTGCGCGCGGCATGTTCGGCCGCCGTAGCCTGGCCGCCGTGCAGGCCGCTTACGAAGCGGAACGCCGCAGCGACGGCACCCTGCCCGCGACTTACGAAGTGGTCTACGGTCACGCCTGGGCGGTCGACGGACGTCGCCGCCAGCCGCAGGATGTCCACACCTTTCCTATTGAAAAGTTAAAACGCCGATGAGTCTTTCTCTGTTCGTCACTGGCACCGATACCGGCTGCGGAAAAACCCGCATAAGTTGCGGCTTGCTTGAAGCCCTGGCGAGCGACGGCATCAGCGCCGCGGGCATGAAACCGGTGGCAACCGGCGCAGTACGCACCAACGGCCTGTTACTGCACGACGACGTCAAAGCACTGGTCGCGTCCTCGAACGTCGCTATTCCACGTCGCTATGTGAACCCCTATCTGTTCACGCCGCCCTGTTCGCCCAACATCGCTGCGGCCCAGGCTCGCACCCCGATAGAACTGTCCGTCATCGAAGAAGCGTTCACCTCCTGCCAAAGTCGCGCCGACGCGGTGGTGGTTGAGGGTGTGGGTGGCTGGTGTGTGCCGTTAGGTGACGATTTGTGGATAGAAGACCTGGCTAAGCACCTGCGTCTGCCGGTGTTACTGGTCGTCGGTGTTCGTCTGGGTTGCATCAACCACGCGGTGCTGAGCGCTCGCGCCATTATCGAGTCCGGCCTGCCCTTGTTGGGATGGGTGGCGAATGTGGTCGATCCGACCATGGTCGAGCCCGCCGCCGTCATCAACACCATTACCCGCCACATCGACGCGCCGCGCCTTGCGGTGCTCGATTTTATGCCCGCGGCCAGCGCCGCCAGCCTTGCATCCCAACTCGGTGCCTGCGTGGAACAATTGCGCCGCCGTCAAACCCCCTGAGTCGCCTCACTGCGATGGTCACGGAACTCGAAAGCGACGAATCTGCGGGCGGCGTGTGGCTTTTGCGCCCGACCCGTTCCATGACCTGGCAGGAGGCCAAGCGCGTGATTGCACTCATCACGCTCATGAGCGCCGCGATTGGCGGCACATTCGCCTATTTCGGTATGTGGATGGTGATGCCGTTCTCAGGCCTTGAGGCGTTAGCGGTTGCGGCCGCCTTTTACGTCGTGCTGCGTGATGGCGAGCGGCGCGAACTGGTGCGCATCGAGGGCGACAAACTGGTTATCGAAAGCGGCGCTCGCGAGCTCGAGCAGCGCCACGAATTCAACTGTCTGTGGGTGCGTGTCCACCTGTCGCGCTCACCCTCACGTCACCATCCGACGCGCCTGTTCGTCGGTACCCATGGTCAGGCCGTTGAGCTCGGACGCTTCCTCACCGATCACGAACGCGACAGATTGTCGCGTTCCCTGATTAACGCGTTGAAGAAAAACCGGTAGACTACTGTCGCCTCTGCCTTTAGGTAGCAGGTGCCGGCGGTCGGCACGGGGAGTTATCTGCCACGCCGGGTCGTCTTTGGCGACGTTGAAAACACAAAAAAATCAGCACCTAACTGGTACGGACCAAACCCGCACGCGCTGTATCGGGAGTTTCAAGCATGACTTTTTCCAAGCATTCCAATCCGTGGCTAAAAATCGCGCTGATGGGCGCGATCCTCGGCTTGCCCGGGGTCGCCATGGCCGAGTGGGGTCTCAACCTCCCGCGCGGGGTGACGCCATTCAGCAACACGGTCTACGACCTGCACATGCTCGTTCTGGGCGTATGTGTGGTCATCGGTCTGGTGGTTTTCGGGCTTATGCTCTATTCCATCATCGTGTTCCGGAAATCGGCGGGTGCCAAGGCCGCGCAGTGGCATGAGAGCACCAAGGTCGAAATCCTCTGGACCCTGGTCCCCTTCCTGATCCTGATCGGCATGGCGGTGCCCGCCACCCACGCCCTGATCATGATGGAAAACGTTTCCAACGCCGACATGACCATCAAGGTCACCGGTTACCAATGGAAATGGCATTACCAGTATGTGAACGAAGGCATCAACTTCTACAGCACCATTGATAACGACAGCAACATGGCCCGCCAGTTGAAGTCCGGTGTTGATCCCAAGACGGTGCCGAACTACCTGCTGGAGGTGGACAACCATCTGGTCGTGCCGGTTGGCAAGAAGATTCGTTTCCTGACCACCGCCGGTGATGTCATCCACGCCTGGTGGGTGCCTGCGCTCGGCTGGAAGCGCGACGCGATTCCGGGATACATCAACGAATCCTGGGCCGAAATTCAGACGCCGGGCACCTATCGTGGCCAGTGCGCGGAACTGTGCGGCAAGGACCACGGCTTCATGCCCATCGTGGTCGATGCGCTTTCCGCCGAAGACTACGCCGCCTGGGTGACCAAGATGAAAGCCGACACCCAGCACGCCGATGCCGGCGCCGCTGCGCCGGCCGCCGCTGTGGCTCAGCAGTAAGGCCGGTACGCGTACTTCCGCGACCGACCGCCGACCCTTTTCGAATTGATTTGTATACGAGGTTAGATCCATGAGTGAGGCCGCCACCCACCACGAGCACGATCACCATGACCATCATCCGAGCGGCATCACGCGCTGGCTGACCACCACCAATCACAAGGACATCGGTTCGATGTACTTGATCTTCTCGCTGATAATGTTCTTTATCGGCGGGGCGATGGCGATGGTGATCCGGGCCGAGTTGTTCCAGCCCGGCCTGCAGTTTGTTGATCCGCAGTTTTTCAATTCCATGGCCACCATGCACGCGCTGGTCATGATCTTCGGCGCGGTCATGCCGGCCTGGACCGGTTTTGCGAACTGGATGGTGCCGCTCATGATTGGCGCACCGGACATGGCGCTGCCGCGTCTGAATAACTGGAGCTTCTGGATCCTGCCGTTCGCCTTCACCTTGCTGCTCAGCACGGTATTCATGCCCGGTGGTGGCCCGGCGGGTGGCTGGACCATGTACCCGCCGCTGGTGCTGCAGACCGGCGCCGCGTTCCCGTTCCTGATCTTCGCCGTGCACTTCATGGGCGCATCCTCGATCGCCGGCGCCATCAACATCATCGCCACCGTGTTCAACATGCGTGCGCCTGGCATGACGTTGTTGAAACTGCCGCTGTTCGTATGGACCTGGATCATCACAGCCTTCCTGCTGATAGCCTCGATTCCGGTCCTGGCCGGCGCCGTGACCATGCTGCTGACCGATAAGTTCTTCGGCACCGCATTCTTCAGCGCGGCCGGCGGCGGCGACCCGGTGATGTTCCAGCACATCTTCTGGTTCTTCGGTCACCCCGAGGTGTACATCCTGATCCTGCCGGCTTTCGGCATCGTGTCGGCCATCATCCCGACCTTCGCGCGCAAGCCCCTGTTCGGCTACGCCTCGATGGTGTATGCCAGCGCCGCGATCGCTTTCCTGTCGTTCATCGTGTGGGCCCACCACATGTTTACGGTCGGTATGCCACTCGCCGGTGAGTTGTTCTTCATGTACACCACCGTGCTGATTGCGGTGC
>CAMCBY010000085.1 GCA_945873015.1 Klebsiella pneumoniae | reverse complement strand
ACAAGATCATCATGTGGGAATTTGTGCTTGATGCGGGCGCAACCACGCCCATGCATACCCACGAACACGATTACATTTTTTATGTACTCGACGGTGCGCCGCTGCAGGTCTTCGACGTTGCCGGCAAGGATCTCGGCACACTCGATGCCAAGGCGGGTTCGGTGTTTGTATTGCGCATGGACGGCACCGATCTGGTCGGCGTGGACGACCCGTCCATTCGACTGCCGGCACAACACGCGGCCAAGAACACCGGCACGACGCGCTATCGCGAAATTCTGGTCGAAACCAAATAGGCAGCGTTTATGACCTGTTATGTGATCGTGCATGGCGCCTGGCATACCGGGCGCGAATTCGAAGCGACCGCCGCGCCGCTGCGCGCAGCCGGTCACGAGGTGCATCTGCCGACCCTGGCCGGCAATCGGCCGGGCGACGCCAAGGATGTCGGGCTCGAAGCCGCCATCACCTCGCTGCTCGAATATCTCGATGCCGAGCGGCTCGAAGACTTCGTGCTGGTCGGCCACAGTTACGGCGGCATGATCATCACCGCCATTGCTGACCGGCTGCCCGCCCGTGTGCGGCGTCTGGTGTACTGGAATGCCTTTGTGCCGAATGACGGGCAGGCGCTGGTCGACCTGGTGCCCGCGCATTACGCCGACATGTTCAAGTCGCTGGTGGCGGCCGATGGTGGTATCAGCCTGCCGTTTCCAATCTGGCGCGAAGCGTTCATCAACGATGCCTCGCTGGAACTCGCCGAGCACAGTTATCGCCAGTTGAATGCCCACCCGTGGAAAACCTTCACCGATGGCCTGCCTTTGAGTCGCGCGCCGGCGGCGCTGCCGATGGCTAAGTCCTATATCAACTGCAGCGAAGATACCGCCCTGCCCCACAGCCACGGCTGGCATCCGCGCCTGTCGGAGCGGCTTGGTCTGTTCCGGCTGGTGCAGTGCGCGGGCAGCCATGAATTGTGTTTCACCAATCCGCGCCTGCTGGCCGACAAAATCATCGAAGCAGGGCGCGACTGATGACTTACGGTGTCGGTGACGGGTCTTTCCAGGCCGCCGGCGGTGAAGCCGGCATCCGCCAGGTGGTGGACTTGTTCTATGACCTCATGGACAGCCGCGACATCGCGCGCGCCATTCGCGCCATGCATCCCGAAGATCTCACCAGTTCACGCGACAAACTTGGCGCTTTCCTGTGCGGCTGGCTGGGTGGCCCGAAACTCTACCAGGCGAAGTACGGCAGCATCAGCATTCCCGGCGTCCATTCCCATCTCAAGGTGGATGCGAGTGCACGCGATGCGTGGCTGGCCGTGATGAACGAAGCGGTGGCTGCGCAGGACTGGGCCGAAGACTTCAAACTTTATCTCATGCAGCAGCTTGCGGTGCCGGCTGAAAGAGTACGTATCGTGTCCGAGCAGTTACATTCTTCGTAGCTGCGAATTCATTCGCGCATTCATTTTCGAATGCAGTTGGAATGAATGTGCGAATGAATTCGCACCTACGGGAGTTTACCCATGAGCACCACACCGACCGACAAAACCGAACTCGCGCGCGCCACCGGCGCGAATATGTACGCTCGCGATCGCGCATCCCAGGAACTTGGCATCAAACTGCTCGAATGCGGCCCCGGTTATGCGCGCATGTCGATGCTGGTCGAAGACTGGATGCTGCAAGGCCATGACGTCTGCCACGGTGGCCTCATGTTCGCACTCGCTGATACCGCGATGGCCTTCGCCAGCAATTCTCACAACGAAGTGCATCTGGCCTTGAATGCGAATATCGACTTCCTGCGCCCGGCACAACGCGGCGAGACCCTGATAGCCGAAGCGCGCGAGGGCAACCGCACGCGTCGCACCGGCATGTACGACGTCAGCATCGTCAACGACGAAGGCAAGGCGGTATGCCATTTCCGTGGCAGAACCTTTGGTGTCGGCGGCGAAGTAATCCGATAGCTAAATTGTAGGTGCGAATTCATTGGGTGTAGGTCTGAAACTGATATTACGAATCAAGCGCTTGGTAGTACCGAGATTAATCCCGGTAACAAACTGGAATCGTGAGGAACCGGTAGCAGTATTGAGCGCGATATCGCACCGGTAGGTCGTCCAGGTGATTGTGGGTCAGACTTCAGTCTGACACTGTCGTGAAAATCTCCCGCCGCCAATCGCCTGTGAATGTCAGACTGAAGTCCGACCCACAAAAAATCACGTACCGACGCTCAGTGTGAGACCTACACCCAATTCATTCGCACATTCAAGCCACGCCCATGCCCCCCATCGCCCCATGAACGTGCGCATGAATTCGCACCGAGAGGCCCCCCTCAATCCCGCCCGCCTCAAGGCCGTGGTGTTCGCATTGGTGTGCGCAGCCTTTGCCAACATCTACATCACACAACCCATCCTGTCGGTGCTGGAAAACGAATTCCACGCGTCGTTGCTGCACGTATCGTTCAGCGTGTCGGCGGTATTGCTCGGCATCGCGCTGGCCAACCTGCCGTTTGGCTGGCTGGCAGATCGCTGGCCGGTGGGGCGGCTGGTGATGATCGGCGGGACAGTCATCGCGCTCGCGGGCCTGGTCTGCAGCGTGACGGACAATCTCAGCGTGTTGATTGCCGCCCGTTTTGTGCAGGGCGCTTTTGTGCCGGCCCTCACCACCTGTCTCGCTGCCCACCTCGCACGCCTGTTGCCGCCGGCGAGTTTGAATGTGGTGATGGGCTCTTATGTTGCCGCCACCGTGTTGGGCGGCATGGTCAGTCGCCTGCTGGGCGGTTATGTGTTCCCGCCGGCGCATTGGCGCTGGGCTTTTGTCGCGGCCGCGCTGACCGTCGCATTGGCGGTGGTGCTGGCCTGGCGTGAGTTGCGTGATGCGCCGGCGCCCCCCGTCCAACATCGCGACAGCGTCGGTTTCCTCGCGCTGCTGTCGCGGCCCGCGTTATGGCTCTCCTATTTGTGTGGCATGGCGGGCCAGGCGGTATTCTCGCCGGTATTCAACACCATGCCCTATCGTCTCGCCGAGCCGGCCTTTGCTCTCACCACACGCGAAACCTCGCTCATGTATCTGGTCTACGTGGTCGGCATCGTGATGGGGCCGGGCGCCGGCCGTATCGCCAATCGTTATGGCACGGGACGCACATTGATGGGCGGCGCCACCGTGCTGGCGGCGGCCTTGCTGTTATTGATGGTGCCGTCGGTGCTGGCGGTGGTGGCCGCACTGGTGCTGGTATGCGGCGGCTTCTTCACCGTGCATGCGGCGGCGGTCGGCGCGCTCAATCGCAGACTTGAGCATGGTCAGGGCCGCGCCAATGCGCTGTATGTGCTCGGTTACTACCTCGGAGCATGGTTCGGCATCACGTGGGCGGCGTGGGTTTATCAGCACTACGGCTGGACTGCGGTGATGGGCTGCGCGCTGCTGCTGGTGGCGGTGCCCTTTACGGCCGGCGTGCTGGAACGGCGGGCGGAGCGAGCGGCGCCCGTCGCGCCCACGGCCAGCGCGGCCGATTCACCAGCATGAGACTCGCGCACACCATCACGCCGCCGAACAACACCGCTTGCGAGGCTTTCTCGCCGAGAAACACGCTGGCGGCAATCACCCCGAAAATCGGCGTCAGGTTGATATACACCGCCGTTCCCACCGTGCCGATTTTGAGCATCGCCTGCGAGTACCACAAAAAGCCCAGCGCCGAACCAACCAGGCCCATGAAGAACATCAGCAGCAGCGCGTAAGAGGAACTGAAGACCGCCACGGTCGCCTGCGGCTCAAAGAATAAAAAGGGCAACAGCATGGCGAGACCAGCCAGCGCTGCATAGGTCGTCACCAGCAGTGGGGAGTATTCGTCCAGCAGTTCGCGGCCGAGCAGTGAATACACCGCCCACGCCAGCGCCGACAGAAAAGCCAGTACTTCGCCGCGGCCGATGCCGATGCTGAAGAGCTGGTCGAGTTGGCCATCGGTCAGCACGAAGGCGGTGCCGATAAAACTCAAGACCACACCGAGTATGGTCAAGCCGTCGGGCAGGCGTCGATAAATGACGGTATCGAGCAGCACCACCTGGATGGAGATCAAAGACACCACAATCGAGGCGGTGGTCGCGCTGGTGTATTCGAGGCCCTTATACAACAGGCCGTTGTGCAGCAGGATGCCGCTCGCCCCCAGCGCCGCGAAACGCCACCAGTGCCGTCGCGGCACCCGCGCGAACTGCTGCGCGGCATGGCAGAACCACACCAGAAATACACAGGCCACCATGAAGCGCCCGCATACCACCACGAACGGCGCCTTGAACTCGGCCAGCACGCGACCAAAGGTCGGCGTCATGCCCCAGAACAGGCAGGCGAGCAGGAGTTTGAGATGCACTGACACAGTGAATTTGATGATGCAGCATCGTGCCGGCAGACGCTACTCCACCCTTTGGGGGGTCATGACATTGATTGACGGGTGGTCGGCCGAGACGTCAATTTGCATGTCAGGCTGAAGCCTGACCCACAGTGTGTTCTCCCGCCCTCTTTGTGGGTCAGGCTTCAGCCTGACATTCAAACGCGCTGCACTGCGGTCCGCGACGGAACCGGATGTGCGAATAAATTCGCACCTACAGCGGCACGGCCGGCATGGTAACCTCAAACCCAGGCGTGTCGAATTGCGGGGGGGCCTCGTGGGCAATCGTTTCTGTCGTAAAAATATTCTCTTTGCTACTGTGATGGGGGCGTCGTCGTCATGCTGATGAACGCCGCCGAATATCGTGAATCATTACGCCGCTATACGCCGCGCGTATTCGTCGACGGCGACGCCATCACGAGTGTGGCCGACGAGCCGCGCCTCGCGCCCGGCATCAACGCCATCGGCGTGACCTATGACTACGCACTTGACCCGGCCCATGCCGCGCTGGCGCTCGCGCCCCACAGCTCGCGCGCCGGCCAGGTCAACCGTTTTGTGGCATTAAATCGCGACAGTAACGATCTGCTCGCCAAACTCGAATACACGCGCCTGACCTGTCAGGAGACCGGCTGCGCGATGCGTTATCTGTCGATGGATGGTTTGAACGCGGTGTGGCAGTTGACCCATCGACTCGATCAGGCGGTCGGTGGTGAATACCACGCGCGCCTGCGCGCCTATCTCGAACACGTGCAGGACGAAGACCTGACCGTCGGTATCGCCATGACCGATGCCAAGGGCGACCGCAGTCTGCGGCCGCACCAGCAGCACAACCCGGATGCCTATGTGCACGTGGTCGGCCGGCAGGCGGGCGGCGTGCTGATCTCGGGCACCAAGGCGATCGTGACCTCGGCGCCCTATGTGCACGAACTGCTGGTCTTGCCGGGGCGCGCCATGACACCGGAAGACCGCGATTTCGCAATCGCCTGTGCGGTGCCGATCGACGCCAAAGGCCTGACCATCATCGCGCGGCCCGCTGGCCGACCGGGTTCCGAGAAAGCCATCTTCAGCAATAAATACGGCCAGACCACTGCGGTCTGTGTGTTCGACCAGGTGTTCGTGCCGTGGGACAAAGTCTTTCTGTGCGGTGAGTTCGAACATTCGGAATTTCTCACCAAGAGTTATGCCACCCATCACCGTCATACCTGCATCGGCGCGCGTGCCGGTTTTGGTGATCTCCTGATAGGTGCCGGCGCGATGATGGTCGAAGCCAATGGCCTCGACCTGCTGCGCAACTCGCATCTGCGCGACACCATGGTCGAATTGATCAAGACCGTCGAAGGTTTCTACGCCTGTGGTGTAGCAGCCTCGGTCTATCCGACGGTCGACCCGTCGGGTGTGGTGGAGCCGGAGGCGGTGTTCTCCAATATCGGCAAGCTGCTGCTGGCTACCCAGATTTACGACATGCATCGTCTGGCGCATGAAGTGTCGGGCGGTCTCATCGTGGCGCTGCCGGGACCCGATGAAGATCACAACCCCGAGACCCGCGCGCTGCTGTCCGAGGTGTTGCGTGGCCGTGCCGACATTCCCTATGAAAAACGCGCCCAGATCGCGCGTTTCATCGAAGACCTGACCGCCTCCGACGCGGCCGGCTGGATGTCGCTCATCAGCCTGCATGGTGGCGGTTCGCCAGCGGCCATGAAGGCCGAGATCTTTCGCCGTTATCCTATCGACGACCGCAAGAAGCTGGTCGGACGATTGATGGAGCGTGGCGTATTGGCGAAACAAAAATCTGACTGCAACCAGCCGGGGCAGTGTTGTGATGATGGGTGTGTGTAACATCCCTTCGTCCACTGTGGGTCAGACTTCAGTCTGACACTTGGGGTCGCACATGAGTGTCAGACTGAAGTCTGACCCACAATAGTTCAGTAACCCTTATTGCTTCGAATCTACGGGGAGCATTCATGACTAAAATCGCATTCGTGACCGGCGGCGCGAGCGGCATCGGCGCCGCCACCGCGCGACTGTTCAAGAACCTCGGTTATTTCGTTTATATCGGCGATGTGCAGGGCGACAAGGGGCGCGAGCTCGCGAGTGCGCTCGGTGACGCCGAATTCATCGATTTGAACGTGCGCGAAGAGAGCCAGTTCGAGCGCGCCTTCGCGCGCATCATGGAACGTCATGGCCGGCTCGATGCAATGGTCAACAATGCGGCCATCGTGGGCGTGATGGGCCCGATAGCGAGCCTGCCGCTCGAACAATACGACTATTCGCAGGAAATCATTCAACGCAGCGTGGTGCTCGGCACCAAACACGCGGCGCGTATCATGCAGCCGCAACAGAGCGGCAGCATCGTCAACGTGGCGAGTGTCGCCGGCCTGACCGGTGGCTACTCGCCGCATGTCTACGCCGCCTGTAAAGCGGCGGTGGTGAACTTCACCTCGTCCGTAGCGCTGGAACTCGCTGAAGATGGCGTGCGTGTCAACGCGGTCTGTCCGGGCAGTATCGCCACCCCCATACACACCGGCGTGAAGGACGCGCGCTGGCTCGAGCGTATTGCCAAGGTGCGTGAAGCGGCGGTCGATGATCAGGCCATGCCGCGTATGGGCGAGCCGGAAGAAATAGGCGAAGCGGTGGTGTGGCTGGCGAGCGATGCGGCGAGTTATGTCACCGGGCATGCGCTGGTGGTGGACGGCGGTTTGATGGCCGGCCGCCTGTGGCGCCGTCAACCGCCCTTCATTCGTGAACTACATCCGGCGCGGGTGTGAATACACGACCACGCTTCGGCGTGTGCCTGCTGCCGACCGATACCACCCTGCCGCCGGCAGCGCTGGCGCGCGCGGTCGAGGAGCGCAACCTCGACATGCTGTTCTTCGCCGAGAACAGCCACGTGCCAGTCAAACATCGCAAGAACAGTTACCACCGCAGCGACATCATTGAGCCGTTCGCGCGTATGCACGACTCGATCACCGCGTTGGCGGCCTGCGCCGCCGTCACCAAGCGCATCCAGCTCGGCACCGGCGTGTGTCTGTTGACCGAACGCGACCCGATCATCACCGCCAAGGCCATCGCGAGTCTCGATCATGTGTCCGGCGGGCGGGTATTGTTCGGTATTGCCGGCGGCTGGATCAAAGAGGCCATCGAACACCATGGCAGCGTCTTCAAGGAGCGCTGGGCCATCGTGCGTGAACGGGCACTCGCAATCCGCACGCTGTGGCGCGATGACCCGGCCGAGTTCCACGGTGAATATGTCGATTTCGGACCGGCCTGGTCCTATCCCAAACCCCTGCAAGCTGGTGGGCCGCCGATTTACATCGGCTCCAATTCCGACGCGGTGCCGGCGCGCGTGGCCGACTACGCCGATGGCTGGATGCCCATCTACGACCGTTACCAGGGCGACCCGCTGGACGATCTGCGCCGCGCCTGCGATGCAGCCGCACGCGACTTCAACGAAATGACGGTATTGCTGTTCGGCGCACCGAGCGATGCCAGCGTGCTGCACGACTTTATTACGCGCGGCTGTGACGGTTTCGTATTCCTGGTGCCGCCGGCGCGTCAGCATGAAGTGCTGACGGTGCTGGATGAATTGGCGGGTTTGCGCGAACGTATGGGTGTTTGACGCCAGCGTGTGACGGCGCCCTCTGACGCCGTCCGCGCGCGGCTCAAGAGGGCGCGGCATCTTCCTTTGTGATGGTGGCGGTGGTGGTGGCCGCTACCACTGTGCGCGGTGCGACCAAGGTCGGCAGGATATTGCTGTACCACGCGCAATTGAGGCCGAGCGCTTCGTCCTGTTCCAGATCTCGCGAACCGATATCCAGCCGCGCCGAATGTACGCCGAGCAATAACCACGGCAGGCTGCCACAACGCACACTATCCTCGGCGACACGCATCACTACCGGTGCGCCGCTGGTGCCCCGGTGGGTGCGGGCGTCGGTCAGGAAATACCCGTGGCCGTCGAAGCGCAGACCAAAAGCCGATGCCAATACCGCATGGCGCACCACCGGCATGTGATGCAGGGTGTCGTGAAAGCCCAGCGGGAAACCCACCACCAGCAATGAGCTGCCGATCTCCACCGCATCGTCGGGGCGCGGCAGGTGGGCGGGTGTGAAGGCTTGCACCACCGCTCCGCGCGGCAGTGCTGCGCGTTCGATTTCCACCACCGCGACATCCACCGGCCCCTCGCTGTCGCGCCCATCGCGCCACACACTTTTGCCGTTCTGGTAGAGCGGCATGGAGAAACCAGTTGAGGCGGCGAGATTTTCGGCATCGGTGTGCAGCTCAATCTCGATACGATTGGGATGATGCTCGCTGTCGGCATCCAGCAGCACATGACGGCTGGTCACCAGAAACAGGCGCGCGCCCACTTCGTAAAAGAAGCCACTGGCCGAGGTCAGCATGTCCTTATCGATAAAGGTCCACACCCGTGCAGCGCTGAACAACAGGGAATCAAGCATAGGCAACGATGGAGAAAATCACTCAGGCTGGTAAATGACCTGGCCCGCACCGTCGCTCTGTACCTGCCTGTCAGGTCAAAGGCGCCCCATGATACTGGTGGCGTACAGGTGAAAGCATTCGAGCAAGTCACGCTCGCTGGCGTTGCGCAACACCTCCCGACCAAGATTCAAGGAGCGTTGCGCGCGCCGCGCATTACGATAACAGCGCAGCGCCAGGTCGATGGCATGCAGATAAGCATAAACGTTCTGCGGCTGTTCCTGTTGGATCTGTTCGCAGGCCGCGAGCGCCGCATAATTTTCGCCATGATCGTACAGCGCGTGCACCATCGGTGAGACATCGTGGCGATTGAGCTGACGGTGACAACGCCAGCCACGGAACATGCGCATCAACCAACGGTTTGAGCGTGTGGACGGGTCAGGTTGACTGCTCATGAATGGGCGCCGGCGCGGGCATCAACATCATTCAACAAAGCGTGGGTACTCCTCAGTGCCATTGCCCCCCGCGCCGCAAGGGCGCGGCCGGTCTGGGGATGGCCGCAAGCGTAACCAGCGAACTGTGCGTTTTCTGTGCGCAACACAACATAGATACGCCACGCATGGCGCTTACAACGGTGCGGCGATACGCGCGGTGTCGGCAGCCAGACTGTCGGCAATACCGTCTGGCCCGGCGGCGGCCCACGCGCGCACTGCCAGCGGCTCAAAGCAGATCATGGTCGGTTCACCGACAAACAAGGGCGTGGTCTGGTATTGCGGATATTTGCTTTCGAGCGCGCTGACCGCCGCCGCCCAGGCCGGGTGTTGTGTGCCAGCGATGTAGGCGTCAGCGGCGATACGCACCCACCATAACTGCTGCCAATCGGCGGCGTAGCGGTCGATGACCAGCGCCACCCGCGGATGGGCTTCAATATGACGCAGCCGCGCCAGCCGCGCGTGGCTCTTGGGTTTGCCATCCACCGGCGAGAAGATTTGTGTGCCGACACGCGCGAATACTATCGGCATGACTTGCGGCTCGCCCGCATCATCGAGCAGCGCAAGACGCGCCACGGGCTCGCAATCAAGAAGTTGCGCAAGCAGGGCCGGGGCGAGCGCACTCACCATGGGCGAGACGCGCCGCCGCTGCGCACGCGCCTAAACCGCCTCGAAACCATTGGCGAAAGTGCCGGTGGCGCGCTTGCGGCGCGGCCCGTTGCCATCCTCGTCGCGTGCCACGGTGACCTTGCGCAACACCGCGAGATAACCATATTCGGTTTCAATTTTATCGCCGTGGCCGTTCTCAATCAGGAAACGACGCAACAGCGGCAGGCGATAACACGGCACCCACATGAGCAGATGGTGCTCGAGGTGCAGATTGACCCAGTAGGGCGCGACCAGCGCCCGCTCGAGCACATTGGCGAGCGTGGTGCGGGCGTTGCCGAACATGTCGTCCGGCGCGCGCACCACGGCGTGCTCGGCAATGTTGCGTACGCGCAGTACGAGCTGCTGCCAGGTCAATAAGGGCAGCAGCCACAGCGTCACATACAACCAGCCATGACCGGCGGCATAGGCCAGCCCTGCCAGCACCAGATTGGTCACGGTCTGGGGGCCAAGGGCGCGCCAGAAATGCCTCACACGCGCCGCGACCGACCAACCCTCGCCACCGAGCGCCTGCGACAACTGTACGCTGCGTTGCGCAATACCGGTGCGTCCGATGAGATCGCGGCCGAGCTTGCGACGCAGACTCGCGCGGCTTATCGGGTAGTAGCCGGTCAGGATGATGTCCGGATCGTCATCGCGCTGGGTGCGGGTGTGATGTTGGAGATGGTAGGCACGATATACATCGGTATCGGCGAAGGTCGGCCACGCGCACAAACACTGCGCGAGCAAACGATTCAACCACGGCGTGCGGCACAAAGAGCCGTGCGCGCCATCGTGCATGAGAATCAACAGACCGAGCTGCCGACTGCCAATCACCACCACCGCCAGCCCATAGGTCAACACATTGGGCGACCACACGAACAGCGTGGCGGCCGCCAGCATCACCGCCCAGGCATGCACCACCAGCGCCACTCCCCAGCCATCGGACCGTGCGCGTACCGCACTCAACTGGGCAGGATTCAGCAGGCTGGCAGCGGACGGACTATTACGCATGACATTGGGCGACGAAAATCTTGAGGCAGTGTACAACCGCCCTGCCGCAGCCGCGAGTGACACAGCGCCAGAGCCGGGCCGCAATGCGCGTGTGCGAAATGCCACGACCATCCAGAAATAGTTGCCGACATGGCCGCTCGTGACATCTCGCTGCATTCAATGCACCGCAGGCCGTCGCGCAGGGCACACGCGTGTTGATTCTCACAGTGCTGCAGCAGCACTTCAGGCGAGGCTAGACCTGACGCAGAGCCCCGCACAGGGAGCAGGGCGAAGGCATCAAACGGAACTAGAAGAGCACACCAAGGAGAACATCATGCGTAACCACACCATCACTAAAAACAAGT
>CAMCBY010000084.1 GCA_945873015.1 Klebsiella pneumoniae | reverse complement strand
TGACCGAGAAAACCCATGATGAGATAGACCTCGAGCGCGCCCAGCATCCAGTTCGCCATGGCAAACACGAATGACCACAACAGTCGTGCGCGATGGCCGCTGTAGAAAGCCTCAAACTGTCTGTCGATATCTTCAGCGGCGGCAATCGCGCCGCCCAGCCGCTGGCCGAAGCGGGTACGGCCCAGCCCGCGCGCGACATGGGTCGACAGGCGCAGGTGCTGCATAAGAAAGAACACCACCGCCGACAGCACGATGAAACCAAAACCGAGCGCCGCTATCAGCTTGTGCTCGGCGTTGATCAGCGGATGCTCGAGCAACATGAAGACCCCGATGCCGACGAACAAAACCAGCGAGAACATGCTGGTGGTCTTGGCAATCACCAGCGAGGCGCCGACGTCACGCAGCGCAATGCCCCAGTTCGATTTCAGCAGCCAGGCCTTGATCGGCTCGCCACCCAGCGACGCGGTGGGCGTGATGTTGTTGTAGGCCTCGCCCACCATACGCACGGCGAACGTGCGCGCCAGCCAGCGCGGCTTGAGTGGCACCGCCGGCAGCACGATATGCCAGCTCAGCGCATCGGCAAAAAAATACAGTGTATAGACCACCATCACCGTCGCCATGCCGCCCAGGCCGAGGCGCTTGACCTGCAGCCACAGCGCGTTTGTGTCGGTCTTGAGCAAGACGGCGGCGAGCAGCGCCACGCCGAGCAGAAGAAATAACAGTTTGGCGAATCGAAGCATGGTCTCTCAGGGCGGGGCCACAAGGATGGACACGGCCGCGTGTAGGGTGCGGACTATCGCACAGCAGCAGCGCCGGAACCAACAGACCGGGCGGTCGGCCGCATCTGGTTGCGGCGGGCTTGATTTGGAGCAATAGCCAACAGACTCACATCGTCGTGCGTGGTTGCGAGCCCGATGCGGGCCAAGTACCCTTGCCGCGCATCGCTGCAGCCGTTCGTTTAGACCATGACCCAATCTGCCCCGTCCGCCTCTCTCTCTTGCGCTGCGCTTGCCACCCGCGTGGCAGCGCTCGACTGCGCGGCGTTGCGCGCCGAGTTCCAGGCGAATGGGGAATTTATCGCCGTCGCCGACTTCCTGCCGGCCGCCGGGCTTGCGCCATTGCTCGAGGCACTGCCTGCGCTCGAGCCGCGCGTACATCGCAATTTTATTCCTGGCCACAAAAAGGGCGGCAGCATTTCGCGCTACGACCTCGATGCCCATGCGCCAGCCTACGCGGATTTCTATCGCAGTGCGGCCTTGAAGGAGTTTCTCGAAGCGTTGTGCGGTCACGCCTTGCTGCCCTGCCCGCCAGACGACCCGCATACCTATGCGCTCTATTACTACACCGAGGGCGGCGACCATATCGGCTGGCACTACGACACCTCCTACTACAAGGGTGCGCGTTATACGGTGCTGCTCGGGCTGGTCGATGATTCGAGCTGCCGCCTCGAGTACGAACTGTTTCGCGACGACAGTCAGCACGCGACTGTGAGCGGCGGCACGGCCTTGGCGCCTGGCATGCTGGTGGTTTTTAACGGCGACAAACTGTGGCATCGCGTCACGCCCTCGAAAGCCGGTGAACGCCGCGTGGCATTGACCCTCGAATACGTCACCACCCTCGGCATGCACCCGCTGCGCCGCTTCATGTCGAACATGAAGGATGCGGTCGCCTATTTCGGCTTCCGTCAGGTGTTCTCTCGCGCCAAGCGTCACTGAGTCGTCCGCGTGCACGCCATCATCCTCGCCGCCGGTGTCGGCCGACGCCTGAACCAGGGCCAGCCCCTGCCGAAATGCCTGCTGGAGTTCGGCGGCATGACGCTACTCGAGCGCCATTGCCGCAATCTGGCCGCCTGCGGTGTCGACAATCTGACCGTGGTGGTCGGCCATGAATCCGCGCAGATAGCGAGCGTGCTTGCAGGCATGACACGCCCGCGCCCCTTGCTGCACTACAACCCGCTGTACACCCTGGGTTCGAGCGTGAGCTTATGGAGCGCGCGTCACACGCTGTTGTGTGGAGACGATGTGCTGGTGATGGACGCCGATGTGCTCTACCACCCGGCCATCCTGCGGCGGCTCATCGAGAGCCCACTGCGCAACTGCTATCTCATGGACTGCGACTTCGTGCCGGGCGATGAACCGGTCAAACTGTGCGTCGCTGACCGTCGCATCGTTGAGTTCCGCAAAATCGTGGCGGCGGGATTGCATTACGACCAGATCGGCGAATCGGTCGGATTCTTCAAGTTCGATGCCACCACGGCCTTGCTGCTTGCGCGACTCATCGACGCTTATGTTGCCGATGGGCGCAGCGCCCAACCCCATGAGGAAGCACTGCGCGATCTCGCGCTCAACCCGGACATCAACATCGGCGTTGAAGACGTCAGCGGCCTGCCGTGGCTGGAAATCGATTTCCCCGAGGATCTTATTCGTGCCGAACAACAAGTGTTACCGCTAATCCATGAACGCTGATCACCACGACGGCCAGCGTCCGCGCAAGACCACGCAGTTACGCCAGATGCTGGAAAGCCGCGCGCTGGAATTCATCCTCGAGGCGCACAACGGCATCAGCGCACGCATCGTCGAGGAAGCTGGCTTCAAAGGCATCTGGGCCAGCGGTCTGGCCTTGTCCGCGCAGTTCGGTGTGCGCGACAACAACGAGGCCAGTTGGACACAGGTGGTCGATATGGTCGAATTTATGGCCGATGTCACCCACATCCCGATATTGCTGGACGGCGACACCGGCTACGGCAACTTCAACAACATGCGACGCCTGGTGCGCAAGCTCGAACAGCGCGGCGTCGCCGGTGTCTGCATCGAGGACAAACTGTTTCCCAAGACCAATAGTTTTATCGACGGCGAACGGCAGGAACTGGCGGATATCGATGAGTTCTGCGGCAAGATTGCCGCCGGCAAGGACTCCCAGAGCGACGATGATTTCTGTGTGGTGGCCCGTATCGAGGCCTATATCGCCGGCTGGGACACACGCGAAGCACTGCGCCGCGCGAGCGCTTACCACGCTGCCGGTGCCGATGCGATCCTGGTGCACAGTGCGTGGTCTACACCGGATCAGATCCTCGAGTTCGCGCGCGAATGGGCCAATCGTGCACCGCTCGTAATAGTGCCAACCAAGTACTACAGCACCCCCACGCCGGTGTTTCGCGAAGCCGGTGTGAGCCTCGTGATCTGGGCCAATCATATGATACGCAGCGCGGTCGATGCGATGCAGGACACCGCGCGCCAGATCCATGCAGAGCAGACCCTGGTCACGGTCGAAGACCAGATCGCGAGCGTCAAGGAAATCTTCCGCCTGCAGGGCGCTGACGAACTGGCGCAGGCCGAACGTCGTTATGTCTACGAGACGCGCCGCGAATCGCGCGCCGTGATTCTGGCCGCGAGCCGCGGCGATGGACTGGACGACCTCACGCTCGAGCGCCCCAAGGTCATGCTGCCGGTCAATGGCAAACCGCTGTTACGCCGGTTGGTGGAACGCTGCCGTAAACAGCAGATTGATTCGGTGGTGGTGGTCGCTGGCTACAAAGCCGAGCAGATCGACGTCGGCGGTATCGACATCGTGCACAACCCGCGCTATGCGACCACCGGTGAACTGGCTTCGCTCAATTGCGCACGCTCTGTCTTCCGCGATGACATGGTGGTGATGTATGGCGATCTGATCTTTCGCAGCTACGTGCTGCGCGGCCTCATGGAATCCGATAGGGATCTGACGGTGGTGGTGGACTCGCAGGCTGGCAGCGGCACCGACAGCGGCAAACCCGCCTACGCGTACTGCAGTGTCGGCGACGATCGCTCATTGTGGGGTCAAGATGTGTTGCTCGAACACATATCCGAGCGGCGTGAAGATCAAGGCGTGTTGGCCGATGGGCGCTGGATAGGCATGCTGCGCACCCGCGCACGTGGCCGCGAATGGCTGGAAAGCGCACTCGATGCTCTCGCCGCGAATGCGGATTTCGATCAACTCGGCATGGGCGATCTGCTCAATCACATTGTCGCGCGCGGCCATCCGGTGCGCGTCATCTACATCCACGGACACTGGCTCGATGTCAATTCGATACGCGACCTGGAACAAGCCGGTCACTTCACCGTCGGCCAGCGCTGAGGAAAACACCGCATGATCCACGCGCGCGATTTTGTCGATGCCGCCAAACGGCGCGGCTTCAGTGTCTACGCCGGTGTGCCCTGCTCGTTCTTGACGCCCTTCATCAATTTTGTCATCGGCGCTGACGGTTTGCGTTATCTGTCGGCGGCCAACGAGGGCGACGCGGTCGCGATCGCGGCGGGCGCATGGCTGGGCGGACGACGCGCCGTAGCCATGATGCAGAACTCGGGCCTCGGCAACGCGGTCAGCCCGCTCACTTCGCTGACCTATACCTTCGGCATTCCGGTGTTGGTGGTGTGCACGCACCGTGGCGCTCCGGGTGTCGCAGATGAACCGCAACATGCCTTGATGGGCACCATCACCGAGCAGTTGTTCGACACCATGGGCATTGCGTGGGCGGGCTTTCCGCGCGAAGTCACGGCCATCGAAGCGACGCTCGATGCCGTCGTCGAGCATATGGCGAGTCACTCCCAGCCCTATGCCCTGATCATGCAGAAAGGTACTTGCGAAGCATACGCCTTGGCCGCCGGCGCGATGCCGCAAGCGCGCGCCATGAGTGCTGTCGGCGGAGCTGGCCACAGTCGTCCGTCACCGCAGCGCGCCACACGCAGCGCGGCGCTCGAACAGGTGCTGGCTCACAGTGACGATAATCGCACGGTGGTGATTGCGACTACCGGTTTCACCGGCCGCGAGTTGTATGCGTTGGCCGACCGCCCGCAGCATTTCTACATGGTCGGTTCGATGGGCTGTGCTTCGGCGGTCGGGCTCGGCCTCGCGCTGGCGCGACCCGATCTGCGCGTGATGGTCATCGACGGCGACGGCGCGGCGCTCATGCGTATGGGCAATCTCGCTACGCTCGGCGCCTACAATCCAGCCAATCTCATGCATGTGGTGCTCGATAACGAAGCGCATGACTCGACCGGCGCGCAGTCCACGGTGAGCGCCTGTACGGATTTTGCGTCGATAGCCGCCGCTTGCGGTTATGGCCATGTGATGCGCAGCGACGAGGTCGGCGAACTCGGCCAGTTCCTCGCCGCCCGCGACAATAGCGGCAGTGCCTTCCTGCATATGAAAATCGCCACCGGCGCCCGCGACGACCTGCCGCGACCAGCCATCACACCGCCTGCCGTGCGCGCACGACTCATGCAACACATCGGTAGCGCGCCATGAGAACCATCCTGCTCAATCCGGGGCCGGTGACCTTGAGTGCGCGGGTGCGTGCGGCGCTGACGGGGCCGGACTTGTGTCACCGTGAAGTGGAGTTCGCGACGCTGCAGGACGGTCTGCGCGACAAACTGCTGGCGGTGTATACATTGCCTGGCGCCGAATGGGCGGCGACCTTGCTGACCGGTTCTGGGACGGCGGCAGTAGAAGCGATGATCACCAGCATGGTGCCGCAAGGCGGGCGGCTGCTGGTGGCCGAGAACGGTGTGTACGGCGAGCGCATAAGCCGCATTGCCGAGACCTACGGCATTGCTACCACACGCGTGCGTGCGGCGTGGGGGGCGGCGCTCGATCTCGACGCGATCGCATCGGCACTGCGCAGCGCGCCCCACAGCCATGTGGCGGTCGTCCATCACGAGACCACCACCGGGCGTTTGAACGATCTCGCGCCGCTTGCGGCGTTATGTCGCGCGGCCGGCGCGCGCCTGCTGCTCGACGGCGTCAGCAGCTTCGGTGCTGAACATCTCGAATTCGACGCGTGGGGCATCGATGCCTGTGCCGCGACCGCCAACAAGTGTCTGCATGGTGTGCCGGGCACCGCGTTCGTCATTCTCAACCGCGCGGCGCTCGCAACGGCGGCAGTTTCACGTTCGGTGTATTTCGACCTGCGCGAATATCTTGCGAAACAGGATACCCACGGCACCCCGTTCACGCAGTCGGTTCAGACCTTCTATGCGCTGGACGCGGCGCTGGACGAATTTTTCGAAGCGGGCGGTTACCTGGCGCGACAACAACTGTTTCAGTCGCGCATGGCACAAGTGCGTAATACGCTCGCGGGCCTGAATGTGCGCGCGTTGCTGCCGGACGCCGAGACCTCCTGCGTGCTGCATGCTTTCGAGTTGCCCGAAGG
Source organism: Klebsiella pneumoniae (assembly GCA_945873015.1). Classification (GTDB taxonomy): domain Bacteria; phylum Pseudomonadota; class Gammaproteobacteria; genus JADJYF01. The sequence continues at coordinate 5,128 of CAMCBY010000084.1, read as the reverse complement.
TCGCAGCTATCCGGCTTTGCACGACGCACTCAAAGTGCGTGGTTTTATTATTTATGCAGGACAAGGCGCGTTGTCGGAGCGCGTATTCCGCATTTCAGCGATGGGCGATATTGGCGCCGACGATTTGGCCCGGCTATGCCAGGCCTTCCAGGACGTATTATCGGACTGAGCGTGTTTCAGGCGCGACGCGCTGCCGGCGTTTCGGCATCGAGGTTCGCGATGCGATTGCGCACGAACTGCTCGAAACCCGGCGCGTCGAGCCCGGCATCGCTCAACATCTCTTCGCGCGTACCGTGCTGAATGAGTCTGTCGGGCAGACCACAATTAGCGACCGCGGCTGACACGCCGTGGGCCGCCAGACACTCGTTGACCGCACTGCCAGCCCCGCCCGCAACGACGTTCTCTTCTATCGTTACCAGCAGCTCATGACTGCGCGCCATCTCCAGCACCATCGCCTCGTCCAGGGGTTTGACGAAACGCATGTTGACGACCGTCAGGTCGAGTTTCTCGGCGACTTCCAAGGCCGGTGCCAGCATGACGCCAAACGCCAGCACCGCCACACGGCGACCGCGGCGACGCAACTCGGCGCGCCCGACAGGCAGCGCCTGCATGTCGTCCTCGATGGCGACGCCCGGCCCGGTGCCGCGCGGATAACGGACGGCCGACGGTCCGCTGAGCGTAAAACCGGTGTAAAGCATCTGCCGGCATTCGTTCTCGTCCGATGGCGCCATCACCGTCATATTCGGCAGGCAGCGCATGAAGGAGATGTCGTAACTGCCATTGTGGGTCGGCCCATCGGCACCGACCAGACCTGCGCGATCGAGTGCGAACAGCACCGGCAGATTCTGGTTGGCGACATCGTGGATGACTTGATCGTAACCACGCTGAAGGAAAGTCGAATAAATCGCGACCACCGGCTTCAAGCCGTCGCAGGCCATGCCAGCCGCGACATTGACGCTGTGCTGCTCGGCGATCGCAACGTCAAAATAACGCGTCGGGTATTCCCGCTCAAAACGCACCAGGCCCGAGCCCTCGCGCATGGCCGGCGTGATCGCGACCAGGCGTCGGTCACGCGCCGCCATATCACACACCCAGTTGCCGAAGATATCGCTGTAATTAAGCGCGCTTTTTTTAGCGGTGGCGACGATACCCTGCTGCGGATCGAAGGGGCTGACGCCATGATATTTGACCGGGTCGGCCTCGGCTGGCGCGTAACCCTTGCCCTTCTTGGTGATGACGTGCAGCAGTTGCGGCCCGCGCAGTTGCTGCACATTACGCAAGGTATGTAACAGCGCATCCATGTCGTGGCCGTCGATGGGCCCGATGTAATTGAAGCCAAACTCTTCAAACAAGGTGCCGGGCACGATCAGTCCCTTCACGTGCTCTTCGGCGCGACGTGCCAGTTCCCACACCGACGGCATCTGCGACAGCACTTTCTTGCTGCCTTCGCGCACCGTGGTGTAGAGCTTGCCCGACAGGATCTGGGCGAAACGGTTGGACAAGGCGCCGACATTGGGCGAAATCGACATGTTGTTGTCGTTGAGGATGACCAGCAGATCGGTATCGAGATCACCGGCGTGGTTCAAGGCCTCGAAAGCGACACCCGCGGTCATGGCGCCATCACCGATCACCGCCACCGCGCGGCGGTTGGAGCCGGTCAGCTTGGCCGCGATGGCCATACCGAGGGCAGCACTGATGGAGGTGCTCGAATGACCGACACTGAAGGTGTCGTAAACACTCTCCTCGCGTTTCGGGAAGGGCGCCAGACCATTGGCCTTACGGATGGTCGTCAGGCGCTCCTTGCGGCCGGTCAGGATCTTGTGCGGATAGGCCTGGTGGCCAACGTCCCACACGATGCGATCCTCAGGGGTATTGAACAAGTAATGCAGGGCGACGGTGAGTTCGACGGAGCCTAAGCCTGCGGCGAAGTGGCCACCGCTCTGACTGACCGACTCCAGCAGAAAGGCGCGGACTTCGGCGGCGACCTGCGGCAGGGCGTACTCGGGCAAGCTGCGGAGATCAGCGGGGAGATCTATCTTGTCGAGTAAGGGGTAATGGGAACTTTGTGTCATGGAGAGTCGATTCTCACCGATACAGGCAACCCGGCAGCGGGCCGTGAATTATGGGGAGCACATGCAGGCCTTGCAAGCCAAGGCAGGCGCACTCGAAATGTATAGCGGACGCGTCGGGCACGTATTTTCTTCGGTCTGATTGGCGTCGCTTTGCGTGCCCGTCAACGCGCCTGTTTCCGACCATGGGCCTGTACTTTCCAACGCCATTACAGTATGGTTGCGCGCCATTGTGCTTCAAACCGCAATTATTTGAAACACAAAAAGAAATTCCAGTTTATTTTATAGGGTTAAAGCATGGGCGTTCCTCTCATTCAGCAGTATCGCGTGGGTCGATATATCGTTGGGCAGAAGCTCAAAGGTAACAAGCGTTATCCGCTGGTGCTGATGTTGGAACCACTGTTCCGTTGCAACCTCGCCTGCGCAGGTTGCGGCAAGATTGACTACCCTGATGAAATCCTCGACAAACGCCTGTCGTACGAAGATTGCATGCATGCGATCGACGAGTGCGGCGCGCCGGTCGTGTCGATAGCCGGCGGCGAGCCGCTCATCCATAAAGACATCGTGCGTATCGCCGAAGGTTTTATCGAGCGCAAGAAATTCGTCTATCTGTGCACCAATGCACTCTTGCTCGACAAGAAGATGGACGAGTTCCAGCCCAGCCCCTACCTGACCTTCTCGATTCACCTCGACGGCGGCCGCGAGCGCCACGACAACTCGGTGTGCCGTCAGGGTGTCTTCGACAAGTGTATTGAAGTGATCAAAAAGGCGCTTGCGCGTGGCTTCCGCGTGACCGCCAACTGCACCCTGTTCCAAGGCGAGACCGCCGAGGAAGTCGCGCAGTTCATGGACGAAATGATGGAACTCGGCCTCGAAGGCGTGACCATTGCTCCCGGCTATAACTACGAGCGTGCCCCGCAGCAGGACGTCTTCATGGGCCGTCAGCGCAGCAAGCAGCTGTTCCGCGACATCTTCCGTCTCGGCCGTGGTCGCAAATGGCGTTACAACCAGTCGTCGATGTATCTCGACTTTCTGGCCGGCAATCAGACTTACGAATGCACCCCCTGGGGCGCGGTCACGCGTAATGTATTCGGCTGGCAGAAGCCCTGTTATCTGTTGGTCGGCGAAGGTTACGCCCCGACCTACAGATCACTGATCGATGACACCCCGTGGGAGAAATACGGCACCGGCCGCAATCCCAAGTGCGACAATTGCATGATGCATTGTGGCTACGAGATGACTGCGGTCGACGACACCTTCGCGCACCCGCTCAAAGCGGCGCGTGTGGCATTGTTCGGGCCTCGTACCGACGGGCCGATGGCGCCTGAACTGCCTTTCACCTACGAAGAAGAAGCCGCCAAACCGCGTTTGGTTGCGTCTGGCGAAAGCGGCGGCAGCGCGAGCTGCAGCTCAAAACGCGTCGCCTGAGTCTGAGTTGATCTTGCCGCCGCGCGCCGCTTCGCGCGCGCGCTCGGCACCGCCCTTCATTCATTCATGCTTCTGACCGCAACGGCCCTGTCCGCCCTGCTGTGGCTGACCGTGCTGGTCCTGCCGTGGCGACCGTGGTCGACCGCTGAACGGCTGATCATTCCTGCCGATCTCGACGCCATCGACCTCGGCGACGTGACTGTTTTGATCCCGGCTCGCGACGAAGCAAGCTGTATTGCTGACACGCTGCGCGCCTTGAATGCGCAGGGCAACATCGCGCGCATCGTGCTGGTGGATGATCAGAGCAGCGACGGCACCGGCCAAGTCGCGCGCAGCGTCGGCCTCACTCACCTGACAGTGCTGGATGGCACACCATTGCCGAGCGGCTGGAGCGGCAAGCTGTGGGCGCTGCATCAAGCCTCGGCCATGGTTGAAACGCCTTACACCCTGCTGCTCGATGCCGACATTGAACTCGCACCGCGGGCGCTCGCTGCCCTCAAGCACCTCATGCTTGCCAAGGATTTGTCACTGGCCTCGGTGATGGCGACATTACATATGGGTAATGCCTGGGAAAAACTGCTGCTGCCGCCCTTCATCTATTTCTTCAAACTCATCTATCCGTTCGCGTTGTCCAATCGCCCGCGTTCGCCGATAGCCGCGGCCGCCGGTGGCTGCGTGCTGCTGCGCAGCGACAGCTTGCGCGCCATCGGCGGTTTTGAATCACTACGCGGCGCGATCATCGACGACTGTACGCTGGCCAAAAGCGTCAAACGTCACGGCGGTCGCACCTGGCTGGGCTTGAGTCGCGAAGTGCGTGCAATTCGCCCATACGAGACCCTGGGCAACATCTGGAACATGGTGGCGCGAACCGCGTTCACCCAATTGCGGTACTCCAATGTGCTGCTCGCGGTATGCACTGCGATGCTGGGCTTGAGTTTTATCGCGCCGTTGCTTGGACTGATAAGCGGGCAAACATCGACTTTCGCCGCCGCACTGGTGGCGCTGGCCGCAATGAGCTGGTCTTATCGACCGATAGTTCGGTTCTATTCTCTGAACCCGCTGTGGATCGCGAGCTTGAGTATCGCCGCGTGCCTGTTCCTGGCCATGACCTGGACATCGGCGTGGCGCTATTGGAGCGGTGAACGCAGCCGCTGGAAGAGCCGCAGCTACGACAAGATTCAGGGCGACTGAACTGCCGGGCTCAGGCTAACGGTGTCGCTCGCTGGTAAACCGCATCGAACCGATGCTCACCCGCCGCAGCCACGGTGCTGGCTGCGGCAGCAACAGGATTAACCACCATGAGAATGCTCAAATCGCTGCTGGCCGCCACGCTGCTGCTGCTGTCCGGGCTGGCGGCTGCGGTTGACGATGTCGCCGCCAAGGCCGTCGTCGAGAAACTTCATGAGTCATTGCTGGGCGCCATGAGCGGCGGCTCAGCACTGGGTTTCAAGGGCCGCGAAGAGATGCTCGCGCCCGTCGTCGTCGAGACCTTCGATTTTGACTCCATCTGCCGCATCGTCACGGGGCGTTACTGGAAAGCCGCCAGCGACGAGCAAAAGACCCGCTTTATGGAGGTTTTCAAAAAGCTCAGCGTGGCGACTTACGCCAGCAATTTCGCGAGCTTTTCCGGC
>CAMCBY010000083.1 GCA_945873015.1 Klebsiella pneumoniae | reverse complement strand
TTAGGCACTTTCCGCGATGTCCTGACCGACCAGCAAGCCAATGACTACGCCAGCGATTTTATCGCCCGCAAGATCCGTGCGCGTGTCAAAGACCCGCTGTTGGCCGAGAAACTCATTCCGAAGGATCATGGTTTCGGGCTGCGTCGCGTACCGATGGAGACCCACTACTACGAATGCTACAACCAGCCGAACGTGACGCTGGTCGATATCAAGGAATCGCCGATAGAGCGCATCACCGCCAAGGGCATCAAGACCCCTGATGCCGAATACGAACTCGACATCATCATCTATGCGACCGGCTTTGAAGCTGTGACCGGCGCGCTGGCGCGTATCGACATTCGCGGCGTGGGCGGCAAGACCCTGAAAGAAAAATGGGCCGACGGCCCGCAGACCTACCTCGGCATGCAGACCACCGGCTTTCCGAACTTCTTTACCCTGGTCGGCCCCAACAACGGTTCAACCTTCTGCAACATCCCCCGTTGTATCGAGCAGAACGTGGAATGGCTGACCGACCTCATCGCCGACATGCAGGCCAAGGGCTTGAAGCGTGTCGAGCCGACCGAGGCCGCAGAAGTCGCCTGGACTGACCACGTTGATGACACAGCACGCGCGACGCTGTTTCCGACCGTCAACTCGTGGTTCATGGGCGTCAACGAAAACATTCCCGGCCGCAAGAAAAAATTCATGCTCTACGCCGGCGGTTTCCCGCTCTATCGGCAGAAGTGTGCGGAGATTGCTGCCAACGGTTATGAGGGTTTTGAGCGGGCTTAAGACTTGTTTACCCGGCGGCGTGGCGCGTCGCCGGGTGAAAACGATGAATGTGCGAATTTATTCGCACATTCGTTCCTGCACTATCTGTCCGATTAGTTAGCCTGAAAATCCCCCGGCCATTTCGTCACCCAGTCGTGATGAAAATCGGCCACGGTCACCGCACGCTTCAGGCTGAGGTCGTCATTGAGCAACTCGTAGATCACATCGTCGTCGCTGCGCATGCCGAAGAAGATGATGGCCTGTTCGTGGCCGGCCCCTTCGATATGCACTTCGCCCTGGCCGCCGTTGGAATAGCTGCCGGCGGCTTTGACCTTCACCACTTCGCCGCCGTTGATCTGTTCGCGCACGCGCAGTTCGCCTTCCAGCACCAGGGTCGAGGTGCAGCAGGCGTGGCGGTGATACATACACTGGCCTTCGGCTTCAAACTTGACCAGCATGTCGGCGGTACGCGCTTCAACGTTGACGTTGAGAATGCGGTAGTAGGTGCCGGGCGTGAAGAACTTATGCCACTCGACTTTGCTAGTGTCGTACTTGAAGCCGGACTTGTCGGCAGTGTTGGCGCTAAGCGCGGTAGCCTGACCACTCATGGGCATCTCCTGTAGGTGCGAATTCATTCGCACAGTGAAAAATTTATTGGCGGTGTCCCCTTTTGAATGTGCGGATGAATTCGCACCTGCAGGGAGACCATGGCACATTCTACCCCGTCAAACCCCGAGCGCCGCCAGTGCCTCGAAGTCCGCCACCGGGGCCGGGGCGCCGGGCCGTCGAGCCCGGGCCGATGACGCAGTGTCCACCACCCCGGTTCGGGGAATCCTCGCCCCCCACATTGCGGGTGCGAATTCATTCGCACAATCATGTCGCGGCGCTTGTGCCAATCGCGGCAACGAATGCGCGCATGGATTCACACCGACCAGGGGCGGTTTACCTTGTTTAGCTCTGCTAGAGTGCCGGCACGCTCAACGACTGACAGGCATCGACATGATCAAGCGACGCGTTTCCCTTCTTGTAGCGCTGGTATTGCTGGCCTGCGCAGCGGTGCCGCAGGCGGCCGAACCGGCGCGTCAGAACCATGCCGAAAGTGATCAGGACAACTGGCTGACCTATGGCCACGGTTTTGGCAATCAGCGCTACAGCGAACTCACAGACATCAATATCGACAACGTCGCGAAACTCAAACCAGCCTGGATAGTACAGACCGGCATCGTCGGCACCTTCCCCACCAATCCACTGGTCGTCGATGGTGTGATGTATATCAGCACGCCGTTTAATCATGTCATTGCGCTCGATGCCGCGACCGGTGCGGAGAAATGGCGCTACACGCATAAGCCAAGCACGGACAAACTCTGCTGTGGTTCGCATAATCGCGGCGTGGCGTGGGGTGAGGGACGGTTGTTCATGATCACCGCGGATGCGCGCCTCATCGCGCTCGACGCCGCCGACGGCAAACCGGTGTGGGACATCCCGGTAGTCGATCCGATGACCGGCAATGATGACGACCTGGCGGCCATCCGTCATTACGACCCGGCCGCTCACAAGGCCTTTGACCAGGCCACCCGCTTCGCCGGCAACATGGCGCCGCTGGTATACGACGGCAAAGTGTTCGTCGGCGTGAGTGGCACCGGCTATAGCGCCGTGTTGAGTGATGCGGAAAACACCAGCGCTTCGGCACTCGGGCGTGCCGGTGTGCGTGATGGTTTGCGCGCATTCCTGAGCGCCTACAGCGTCAAGAACGGCGATCTGGTGTGGCGCTGGTATTCGACCGCGGCGAGCGGCTGGGAAGGTGATTTCGTCGCCAAGACCGCGTTCGGTGATGCACTGCCGCGCGACATCGCCGCCGAACGCGCGAACGCCACCAAATACCGCGATGCGTGGAAGACCGGAGGTGGTTCAATCTATTCAACGCCATCGGTGGATGCCGCCCAGGGCCTTATCTATTTCGGCACCGGCAACGCCTCACCCGGTTATGAGGATGACAAACGGCCCGGCGACAATCTCTACACCTCGTCGCTCATCGCCCTCGATGTCGCCACCGGCAAACTGCGCTGGCATCACCAGCTCGTGCCCCATGATCTGTGGGGCTACGACGCCTCGTCGCCGCCGGTGCTGCTCGATCTGAAAGGCCCCGATCAAACGCCGGTGCCGGTGCTGGCGGCAGCTTCGAAGTCGGGCTGGATGTACGTGCTCAATCGTCTGACCGGCGCGCCTTTATTGCGCTCACAGCCATTCGTGCCCCAGGACAGCACCATGTTCCGTCGCGCGACCGCGGCCGGCATCGACGTCTTGCCCGGCGCCGCCGGTGGCGCCAATTGGCCGCCGAGTGCCTACAGTCCGCAGACCGGCTGGGTATATGTGCCGGCCAGCGATGCGGCCACCCATTACCAATTGGAGAAAAACGCCGCGGGCAAAGATGTCACCGTCTTGAGTTTCAACACCGATGTGAAACGCGCCGGCACCTTGTCGGCCATCAACCCCGCGGATGGCAAGATTCAATGGCAATTGAAGACCGGCCTGCCGGTGATGTCCGGCGCGTTGGCGACCGCGGGCGGTGTGGTGTTCACCGGTGAGAGCAATGGTGATTTTATTGCGCTGGACGCGAAGAGCGGCAAACGCCTGTGGCGCTTCGCTACCGGTGCCGGCGTCAATGCGCCGCCGATCACCTATCGTGTCGGTGGGCGACAATACGTGGCCGTCGCCGCTGGCGGCCACGCCTTGTTCAAATTCCCGCTCGGCGACGCCGTGATCGGCTTTGCCCTACCGTAGGTGCGAATTTATTCGCACATTCATTGAGCGGCGAGGCGAGCGTTACTGTGTGCGAATAAATTCGCACCTACACCGCTTTTCTGCGCGGTTCGGGCTGGCTTTCGCCCATCACCGGCACATAAGCCTGCATATCCAGGTACTGCTTGAGTACTGAATCCATCACCGTGACGTGATCGGTGAACCACTCGGCGACTGCCTTGGCGAACGGTTCGCCTAGCTCCGTTTCGCCCTGGGCGACGCGCTTGACCACTTCTTCGGCCACCTGCATCACCATGTTGTGCTGGTTCTGATGGCAGCCCAGCGGCGGAAAGCCGCTCTCCTGCATCCAGCGCTCTTCTTCGGCAAAATGCTGTCTGGAGTGGGTGACAAAAGCGCGCATCGCACGCGCGACATCATGCGCGCCAGCCGCACCGACGGCATTTAATAATTCGACGAACTCGACATGGGTGTGATCCATCGCGGCATCGTTGAGTTTGAGGGTCGGTGTCCAGGCGAGTGTCGTCATGAATTAGCCTCCTGCGGGTCTGCGGCATTACACATGCGATCGGCGTCGGCACGCTTGACCCAGGTCAAACACACGCCCCGGGTGCTCACACCAGGGTCAGCCCGCCGTCGACGACGATAGTCTGACCGGTCACGAACGAAGCCTGCTCGGAGCACAGAAAGGCCACCACTGCAGCCACTTCGTCGGGTCGACCGAGTCGGCCCAGCGGCGTCTGCGCTGCCCAGCGTGGCGCGACCTCGGTGACAAATCGTTCACCGGCGTAATAACGCGCCGAATGGGTGTCGATATAACCCGGGCTCACGCCATTGACGCGTATGCCGCGCGGCGCGAGTTCAACGGCGAGATAACGCACCATCGATTCCATCGCGGCCTTGGCCGGGCCCAGAATGCCGTGGCGCTCGATCACGCGGATAGCGTCAAAACCCGACAGCGCAACCATCGCGCCACTGTGCGGCATCATGTTGGCGGCGTGCTGCGCGAGCGTCACAAACCCTGCAATGGTGATACCGAAAGTGCGCGCGACATTGTGCGGGCCGGCTTCCATCAGCGGCTTGAAGGCGGTCGCTGCGGCATTGGCAATCAGCACATCGAGATTCGCGCCGTCGCTGCGTATGACTTCGAACATTTCGCCCACCGAGTCGGCGTCGCCGATATCGGCGCGCAGTGCGCGGGCACGTCCGCCGGCCGCTTCGATGCGCGCGACTGCCGCCGCCGCCGTATCGTCATCGCGCCGATAGTTGAGCAACACCTCGGCGCCGGCCGCCGCGAAACGCTCCGCGACCGCCAGGCCAATGCCCCGTGTACCGCCGGTGATCAATACGCGCCGCGCGCTCGTCGCTGTCGTGCTCATGCTGGCCTACCGGTAGGAAATATATTCACGGCCGAAGATTTCGCGCGCCACCACGCCCTTCATGATCTCAGGCGTGCCGTCGCCGATCTCGAGCCCGATCACATCACGCAGACGCTGCGCATAGGGCATGGAGTTGTCGTATCCCATCCAGCCATTCAACACCATACAACCGTGGATGGCCTCGACCGCTGCGCGGGGCGCGAGCCATTTCACCATCGCCGCTTCGCGTGTATGAGGACGCCCCTGATCGCGCAGCCACAAGGTCTGATAGGCGAGCAGGCGCGCGACATGCAGTTGCGTGCTGTGCTCGGCAATCTGAAACGCATAGCCCTCGTGGCGCGCCAGCGGCTTGCCGAAAGTATGCCGTTGTTTGGCGAATTCGACGGTCTCATCGAGCGACTGCTGGGCGGTGCCGATGCAGGCCAGCGCGATGATCGCGCGGTTATAGTCGAATGCTTCCATCGCCTGCGCAAAACCGGATTTGTCGGCGCCCAACTGATGGTCACGCGGCACCCGCACATTGTCGAAGAACAGCGAGCCGCGGCCGGTCAGTTTGCCGCCCATGCTGTCGTACACACGGCGCGTGACGCCAGGCGAATCGAGTGGCACGACGATCGCGCCGATGCCTTTTGCGCCGGCCGCGCCGACCCGTGCAAACACCACGCAATAATCGGCATAACCCGCCATCGTGATCGAGGCCTTCTCGCCGTTCACCACCCATTCGTCACCCTCGAGCGTGGCGCGGGTCTTGATCGAGGCCGCATCGGAGCCGGCACCCGGTTCGGTCAGACCAAACGACACCAGCGTCTCGCCACTGGCAATGCCCGGCAGTATCTTCTGTTTGACGCGCGGCTCGGCGTACTGGCCGATGAGGTCGGCGCTGATCGCGCCAAGCTGCAGGAACATGGTGAAGTTGTGATCGCCGCGCGCAATCTCTTCGGCGGCAATGCCCGCCATCACATAACTGCCACCGGCCCCGCCATACTCTTCCGGCACACGCAGTCCGGTGACGCCGAGTTCGGCAAAGGCACGAATGTTTTCACGCGGTACCGCGACACCACTGTCCCAGCGCGCATAGTCAGGCGCAAGACGCTCGAGCGCGTAACGTCGCAGGGTTTGCTGAAAGGCCCGTTCGCTGTCGTCGAAATCAAAATCCATGCTTAATTCCCCTGAAACTTCGCCGCACGCTTTTCGAGAAAGGCACCGATGCCCTCGCGCGCGTCAGCGGTCTGAAACAGATAAGCAACCGCCTGACGCTCGGCCTCGATGCCATTACCGAGCCCTTGCAGCGCCGCGCCGTGCACCAGCAGTTTGGCCGACCGCAACGCGAGCGGCGGCAGGGCCGTGAGGCGGCTCGCCCATTGTTGCGCCTCGTGCAGCACTTCACCGGTCGGCACTACCGCGTTCACCAGGCCATGTGCCAGCACGGTCGCGGCATCGAGCGGTTCGCCGAAGTAGAGCATCTGTTTGGCGAGCGCCGCAGGCAACAGCCGCGCCAGCCGTTGGGTGCCACCGGCGCCGGGCAACAAACCGAGTTTGATTTCGGGCACGCCAAGACGCGCTTCGGCGCCGAGCAGGCGGAAGTCGCAGGCCAGCGCCAACTCACAACCGCCGCCAAAGGCGAGGCCATGGACGGCCGCGATGGTCGGCATCGGCAGGGCTTCGATGGCGTTGAAAGCAGTCTGCAGGCTTTCGAGGAAACGATAAGCTGCATCGGCGTCTTTCAGCGTGTCGAGCGCGCCGATATCGGCACCCGCGCAGAACACCCGCCCTGCCCCGCACACAATCAGTGCGCGCAGCGAGCGCTCATCGCGTAATTGCCGGGCGAGCGCCTCGAGCTCCGTCGCCATCACGACATTGACCGCGTTCAAACGCTCGGGGCGATTGAGTGTCAGCGTGCCGATGCCGTTCTCGGCTGAATATTGCAAAGTCTCAAACATGTGGTCCCCCCATCGGTCCAGGCACCGCGTTGGTGATGCGGATGCGGATAATTCGAGGGGGATAGTACAAAAACATCGCCGTGGCTGCGCGCGGCGCGGCAGGCACGGCCAGGTCATTCACGCCGTGCCGGGCGGCACGGCGCGCGGTCTCACCACTGACGCGGGCGACCGACGTCCAGATGTACGAAATTGGATGACGCGTAGTAGCCGACACCGCCGAGCTTGAGACGTGACGCGACATCACGCAGGTGACGGGTTTGAGTGTCAGCCAGACGCAGATCGATGGCCATGCCGTCCATATGCAGGCTGTGCTGCGCGACGCCGCTGCTGGTGCGGCGCAAATAGGCGTTGGTGGCCGGTGAACGATAGCCGCAGATGATCTGATAGGGCGCATCGCTGCCGATAGCGGCGTGCACGAGATACAGCTGGTCGAGCAATTGACGACGAATCGGATGAACCTGCGCAGTACGGAAGTCGCGCAGCACTTGATTGATGGCGGTGAGCGCCTGCGGGTTATATGCGCCATTGGCGTAATAAGTGACTGACAGCCGCTCACCGGTGTGCAGGTGTTCAAATGACAGCGAACGACGCGACTCGGCCTTGGCCCACGCCGGCGCGGCACACAATGCGCTGGCGCCGAAAGCCAGTTTCAGCAGATGGCGTCGCGACATCGAGGTCGCGGCCGTGCATTTTTGTTCCGTCGATTTGTTTATCGGCACCCTTTCCCCCACATCGGATCGGTCGCGAACCGGGCTAGTATAGGCAGACCTGACCCCGAGCAAGCAAGTCCGAATGCAGGCCTCAATCTTCACTCACGCCGCGGCGCGCGCGTGTTACGTTCTGTTCATCATCATTATCCTGAGCTCATGGCCGCGGGCGGGTCGCGCCGCCGATGACATCACGACTCTGCTCGCAGGCGACGCGCCACAAGTGCAGATCGCGGGCGAAATCGTGTGGTCGACGCCCTTTCTGCGAGAACTCTATGCCGAGCCGAACAGCGCGCCGCGCTGGAGCAGCCAGCAGCTTGCAGTGCTGCGTCGTGCCATCGCCGAGAGTTTCGCCGACGGCCTCGACCCCCACGATTTTCTTGCCGACAGGCTCGACAATCTCGACAGCCTGCCAAGCGCGATGCGCGAAATCCTTGCGACCGAAGCACTGGCGCGGCTCGCTTTCACGCTGCGCTTCGGCAAGTGCAATCCCGAGGCGCTCGATCCGGATTGGAATTTTTCGCGCAGCTTCGGCAAGACCAATCCGACGCTGTGGCTGCGGGAGTCCATTGCCGATGACAAACTCGCGCAACGTCTGGCCGCGCTGCGACCGAGCGACAATTATTATCGCGCGCTGGTCAAGACGCTGGCCGACTATCGTACGCGCGAGGCGCTCGGCGAGCAGTGGCCAACGGTGGCCGCTGGCCCGACCCTCAAACCCGGCATGAGCGACCCGCGCGTGAGCGAGGTGCGCGCCCGTCTTGTCGCGAGTGCTGAACTGACCGCGACGCCGTCGCCCGATAGCAACCTCTATGACCCACCCCTGGTCGACGCGGTGCGCACTTTCCAGGCGCGCCAGGGACTCGATGTCGATGGCGCGGTCGGGCGCGGCACGGTGGCGGTGATGAATGTCTCGCTCGCCGAGCGCATCGCGCAAATGCGCGTCAATCTCGAGCGCGTGCGCTGGGTGTTTCGTGACCTCGAAGACGAAGCCTTGTCGGTCAATATCGCGGCCTTCGAGGCGGTTTATTCGGATCATGGCGAGGTGCGCTGGTCGGGCCGCGTCATCGTCGGCAAGCCCTATCGCAAGACACCGATATTCAAGGACCAGCTGTCCTACGTCGAATTGAATCCGAGCTGGACAGTGCCACCGACCATCCTCAAGGAAGACATCCTGCCCAAGCTGCGCACCGACCCCGGCTTTCTTAACACCAAGAAGCTCAAACTCATCGACTTCGACGGCCGCCCGGTGGATCCAGGGGGTATCGACTGGCGCACGCGCGGCGCGGGTTTCCCCTACTTCCTGCGCCAGGAGGCCGGCCCCGACAATCCGCTCGGACGGGTCGCCTTCATGTTTCCCAATGTGCACGCGGTCTATCTGCACGATACCCCGACCCGTGGCCTGTTCCAGCTCGCCGAGCGCGCCTTCAGCTCGGGCTGCATCCGCATCGAAGACCCGCTCAAACTGGCCGAAGCGGTATTGCGCGACGACCCGCGCTGGACGCGCGCGGCCATCGACAAGGCCATCGCCAAAGGCCGCAACCAGCGCATCAACCTGCCGCGCAAGATCAGCATCATGTTGTTGTACCTGACCGCTTTCCCGGGCGCGGATGGCGAAGTGCAGTTCCGGCGCGACGTCTATGGCCGCGACACCGCCGTGCTGGCGGCGCTCGACGCGCCGCTGCGCTGGATGCCGCCCAAGGACTTTCAGCCGCCTGCAGCGCGGGGAATTTGATCGGTTCAGAGCCAACATGTGGCGGGGATGGTAGGTCGGCGCGGCGCACGGACCGCTGACCGAGGTCAGATTCGCGCCCCGTGCCGTTGCCGGCAGGGGCGCTGCAATGCGCGCGCCAACGCCCCCAAACGCGTATCATGTCGCACCGCCGCATTCCCTACACCACCGCAGCGTGCCGTGGTCGCTGGCCGCGAATGCCCCGGAGCCGGCCCGCCACACACGCCCCACGCGTGCAGCGGGCCTTCATTCAACGCTTGCCTGTTTCGGAATCCTATCGTGCTCACAACTGCCAACGTCACCATTCAATTCGGCGCCAAGCCTCTGTTCGAAAACGTCTCGGTCAAATTCGGCAATGGCAATCGCTATGGCCTGATCGGCGCCAACGGCTGCGGCAAATCGACCTTCATGAAAATCCTCGGCGGCGAACTTAGCCCCACCAATGGCAATGTCTCCATTGACCCGGGTGAACGCCTCGGCAAGCTGCGCCAGGACCAGTTTGCGTTCGAGGAGTGCACGGTGCTGAACACCGTGATCATGGGCCACGAGCAGTTGTGGGAAGTCAAATCCGAACGTGACCGCATCTACGCGATGGAACACATGAGTGAGGATGACGGCATGCGCGTCGCCGAACTCGAAGTGCGGTTCGCCGAACTCGACGGCTACACTTGCGAATCGCGCGCCGGCGAACTGTTGATGGGTGTTGGTATCCCCATCGAACAACACGAAGGTTTGATGAGTCAGGTCGCGCCAGGCTGGAAGCTGCGTGTGCTGCTGGCGCAGGCCTTGTTTGGCGAGCCACACATCCTGCTGCTCGACGAGCCGACCAATAACCTCGACATCAACGCCATCCGCTGGCTGGAAGAAATTCTCAATACCCGTGATTGTTCGATGGTGATCGTGTCCCATGACCGTCACTTCCTGAACAGCGTGTGCACGCACATGGCCGACCTCGATTACGGCGAGCTGCGCGTCTATCCCGGCAACTACGACGATTACATGATTGCCTCGACCGCGGTGCGTGAACGCATGCTGGCGAACAACGCCAAGAAACAGACCCAGATTGAAGATTTGAAGCACTTCGTCAGCCGCTTCTCGGCCAATGCTTCCAAGGCCCGTCAGGCCACTTCCCGGGCGCGGCAGATAGACAAGATTCAGCTCGAAGACGTCAAACCGTCGAGTCGCGTCAATCCTTACATTCGTCTCGAGCAGAACAAGAAACTGCATCGTCTGGCAGTGGAAACCGAAAAACTCAGCAAGGGTTTTGACGGCGTGACGCTGTTCGACAAGCTCGATCTGGCGGTCGCCGCCGGCGAGCGGGTTGCGATCATCGGCCCGAATGGTATCGGCAAGACCACTCTGCTGCATTGCCTGGCAGGCGATATCACCCCCGACAAGGGCCGAGTGAAGTGGGCCGAGAACGCCGAAGTCGGTTACGTGCGTCAGAATCGCGCCGCAGATTTCGAGAAGGACAATAATCTTTTCGAATGGATGAGTCAGTGGCGCCAGAAGGGCGATGACGACATGCGCGTGCGCGCGGTACTCGGTCAGTTACTGTTCTCGAAAGACGACAGCAACAAGTCGGTGCATGTGATCTCGGGCGGTGAAGAGGCACGCATGTTGTTCGGCAAGCTGGTGCTGGAGAAACCCAACGTGCTGTTGCTCGACGAGCCGACCAACCATCTGGACATGGAGTCCATCGAGTCGCTCAACCAGGCGTTGGAGAATTACCCCGGCACGCTGGTGTTCGTCAGCCATGATCGCGAATTCGTGTCGTCGCTGGCGACGCGCGTGATCGAAATGACCCATGAGGGCATCATCGACTTCAAGGGCACTTACGACGAGTATCTGCAATCGCGCGGTTTGGAGAAGGCGGCACCACGTCGGGTGCCGGCCAAAGCCTGAGTCGCCTCGCGCGACTCACATAATTTCGTTCTTTTGTAGGTGCGATTTTAATCGCACATTCAAATCCGAACCGGAACACCGCGCTTGGGTTCGAATGTGCGAATAAATTCGCACCTACAGGGGCTTAATCTCAGGCCGCGTATTGTA
>CAMCBY010000082.1 GCA_945873015.1 Klebsiella pneumoniae | reverse complement strand
CCCGTGATCTTTTTGTGGGTCAGACTTCAGTCTGACATTCACAGTCGATTGGCGGCAGGAGGCTTTCACGACAGTGTCAGACTGAAGTCTGTCCCACAATGACCGGAACGCCCCTACCCGGCCCAGTTTGTTGCCGGGATTAAGCTCGGTACTATCAAGCGCTTGGTTTGTAACATCAGTTTCAGACCTACACTCAATAAATTCGCACCTACATAAGAAGGTGTCATCAGCGCAGCCAGCCTTTACGCCAGAAATAAATCATCGGCGCTGCCACCGAGGCGGTCATCAAGGCCAGCGCAAACGGATAACCCCAACTCTGCTCGAGTTCCGGCATGAAGCGAAAATTCATGCCGTAGACACTCGCGATCAAGGTCGGCGGCAGCAAGGCCACACTCACGACCGAGAAGATCTTGATGATCTTGTTCTGGTTGATGTTGATGAAACCGACTGTGGCGTCCATCAGAAAATTGATCTTGTCGAACAGATACGCGGTGTGTGAATCGAGCGAGTCGATGTCACGCAGCAACTGACGCGAGGCTTCGACCTGTTCGGGATTGAGCATATGACTGCGCAGCAGGAAACTGACGGCGCGGCGGGTGTCCATCACATTGCGCCGAATGCGACCGTTCAAATCTTCTTCATGGGCGATGGCGGCCAGCACCTTGCCCGCTTCCTCGTCGCTGACATCGGTGGTCAGCACTGCCGCACTGTGTTCTTCGAGATTGTCGTAGATGCCTTCGAGGGCGTCGGCCGAATATTCGACATCGGCGTCGTACAGGCGCAGCAGCACGTCGCGATCGTCGCTGATCAGGGCCGGAATGCGCCGCGCGCGCAGACGCAGCAGGCGAAAAACCGGCAGGTCTTCGTCGTGTACCGAGAACAGCACCTGGTTGAACAGGATGAAGGCCACCCGCACGTTGCGCGGATTCTCATCGTCGTCGATCAGAAAGTCGGAGCGGATGTGCAGCTCGCCGTTGTCTTCCTCGTAAAAACGCGCCGATTCTTCGATGTCTTCGTCGGCGACGTCGTCGGGAATGGTCAGACCAAAGCGGCTGGTGATCCAGGCTTTCTCGGCGTCGGTGGGCGCTTCGAGGTCGACCCAGATTGGGCCATTCGGCCCGATCTCGAACTGGTCGAGGGGTTCTTGCACCAGGCCGCCCTTCAAGCGGCCATTCTCAAGCGCAAACAGATTCAGCATGGGGACTCCAAGGCCTGGTTTGGCAGGCGGCAGTGCTTTCGTCTTCCGGATGTGAGCTAGGTTTCCGTCCTACTCCGGTTCGACGTTGCACCTTGGTTCAAGGTGCGCACGGGCTGGAGCAGACGGCTACCGAGGGGGATAGCTGTCCAATGGGGATCTCCGCTGATGGCGATGGTCGGATTATGTCATTGCGCGCGAAAGACCGGCAAGCCACGGCACCTGCGTCGCCAGCCACAGTCGTGGTGCCTTCGGGTCGATAATGACCACTTGAAACCGCGCGGAGCGACGCCGCCCGCGGCGCTCGAGGGTGGATTTTTGCTTGTGAAAGGAACAGACATGGCTAGCGCTGACGCGTCCTGCCGGGCCGGGTCGATGAGGGTCATCTGCGGTGGGCGCTGAGCTCGGCGCCGGCACGCGCAGCGCTCGCTCCGTCGGTCTGTGGCTGACGCTGCTGGTGGTTTGCGGATTCGGTTTACGTGTGCTCGGCCTGCGCCGTGGGCTCTGGTACGACGAGGCCTGGGTGTTGGATTCGGTGCGGGCTGCAAGCCTGCACACGATGTTTTTCTACCGCGATTGGGCGCAGACCACGCCACCCGGCGTGTTGCTCGTGTTGCGCAGTCTGCGCGACGTGGTGGGCACAGCGCCCGAGACCCTGCGCTGGGTTCCCTGGCTGTGCGGTGTACTCACGCTTGCGCTGACCGCGCGCCTGTCTACACGCCTCTTGCACGGGGTCTTTGCGCTGCCGGTCGTGATGATTCTGGCCTTGAGTCCGGAAATCATCTGGTACGCGACCGAGATCAAACAATACGCCTTTGATCTCTTGTGTATGACGGCGGTGTTGTACAGCGGCTGGCTGTATATCGAGCAGCCGAGTCGCGCGCGTGCAGGCATGTGGTTGCTGCTGTTCGCGGCGCTGGCAGTTTTTTCCTACACGCTGGTATTCGTTTTGCCGGCAGTCGTGGTGGTGGCGATATTACTGCCCGCCGACAGTCCCTTGATGCACCGGCTGCGGGCCCTGTGGCTGCCGGCCGCTCTCGCGTTGCTGTTTTGTGTGCTGGTCTATCTGGTGTTCGCGCGCCCCAATTCGGGTCTGCCCACCATGTACGCCTATTGGCATAAGGGATTCGTTGAAAGTTCGGGTTATTCCATCGCCTATTTCCTGCGCCGTGTGGTGGCTGAACAGGCCGCGTTTCTGCCCTTCGTGGTCAAGTCGCCGCTCGACGTGGCGGTGTTTCTCGCCCTCGCCGGTGGTGGTGTGGTCGGCATCCTGCGCCGCTGGCCGGGAGCAAGAGGACAAGCGCTGCTGGTATTGCTGACGCTGCCGCCGCTCACCGTGCTTCTTGCCAATCTGGTCGGGTTTTATCCCTTGGCGGAGTTCCGCCTGCTCTATTTTCTGTGTGTCCACGTCATGCTGTTGCTGGGTATGGGCCTGCAGTGGTTGACCATGCAGGCCAGCGGCGTACTTCGTGCGCGCGCCTGGCGGACTCTTGTGCACAGCAGCGTGGTGCTCAGCGTTGTGCTCGCCTGTGGTGTGGGAGTGATAAACAAACGCGTGGCGACGGTACACGGTCTGCCGCCGTCGGCGACGCGATTGGATATGCGTGCAGCAGTACGTTTTCTGCACCTGCAGAACGACCTGGAGCGGCCGGTGTTTGTGCACGTCGCCTTGCGTCAATTGTTCAAGGAATACCAGCGCGAGTTCCCCGTCACCTCACGCGTCAGTTACGGCGCTTATGGCTGGCCCTGCTGTGTGCCGGGTAAACCATGGACCAGCCCTGAGTTCAACGCGGCAGATGTCGGGCTCGATGTCGACGCGGCCGTGCGTTTCATCGGCGTGCATACGGGATATCTGCTGATCCGCAAGAGTCGATCGACGGTGCGCGATCTTGAATACGACATGTACGCCCGGGCAATCGATGAACAGGGCTGCCTGCAGGCCGCCCGCTACAACTTCGCCGGTGTGCAATTGCTGAAAATATCCTGCCCGCCGACAACACCGCCTTGACCGGCTGAGATGCCGCTGACGCATGGCTGCGGTCAGCGGCATCGCCGCTTCTTATGACACGCCGGTGTTCAACAGGTGATCGAGATACATGTTGGAGAGTTTTTCCTGCACCGTGTTCTGGCGCAGGCGCGCGCGCAGATTGGGGAAATCGACCGCGTCCAGCGGCTGATCCTGGTTGTAGCAGGAATACACGAAACTCTCTTCTCCCGTGACGGGGTCGATGTGTTTGCACAGGCATTGCGCGCACACGCCCTTCATCATGCACTGCATCGGTGAGTTGATGGAGCCGATGGCGACATGGCCGGGTTTGAGATAGGGCGCCAGCACTTCGTGACGCGCACGTTTGACCGCCGCCATCATCATGTCGGAACCGATCACGATCACTTCTTCCATGGTGTTGAGCGGCAGTGTCACTTCACCGAGTTTGCCGTCGGCATAGGCGATCATGGCTTGCACCACGTTGCCGACAAAAGTGCGATCCTGCGGACGACGCGGCGTGATGGCCTCGACATCCGGGCCCGGATCGACCGCCCACACCACGATGTCGGCAGCCGCTTCGATGTCATCGAGCTTGAATACGTCCTGCGGTTTTTTGTAACCGGCGAAGTACAGCACCTTGTTGCCGGCCGCGCGCAGCGCCTTGCCGATCGAGAACAGCACCGCGTTGCCGAGACCGCCACCGACCATCATCACCGTGCTGTCGCGCGGGATGTGGGTCGGTGTGCCAGTCACGCCCATCACCACCAGCGGGTCACCGGGTCGGCAGCGCTGCAGCAGGCGTGAGGAAGTGCCCATCTCGAGCGCGATCAGCGATACCAGACCCTGTTCCTTGTCGACCCAGGCGCCGGTCAGCGCCAGGCCTTCGGGTGCCAATACGGTGCCATCGACGCGCGGTGCGAAGGCTTCCGGGTTCTGCACGCGATAGAACTGGCCAGGCTCGAACTTGGCCGCCGCCGCCGGCGCATGGGCGATAACTTCGATGATGGTCGGGGTCAGGCGATTGACTGCCACCACCGTCGCCAGGAAGGTTTCGTCCAGACGGGCAATAAAACGATGCAGATCGACTTCGCGCAGCGGCTGGTCGTCGGCCTTTAATGCCGCGATGTGATCTTTGAACAGCTCGACGATGTAGGGATAACCGTCTTTGGCGCTGGCCATGGCTTTCACCACGTTGCCGGCGTAGACCGGGTGGTTGTCACCGTAGAAAGTTACATAACGGCCGTTGCGCTCGTAGGAGGTGAACGGTGAGGGCGCACCGAGTTTCGGGATCAACGAACCTTCGACGGGCGTCAGCTTGCCGTCTACCGGCTCGAAACGACGGAAGAACTTGCCGTCGAGGTCGAACGTGCCGGGGTGTTCCTGTTCGTAGATGATATTGGGCGAGGTGCCGGCCGCCACAAACAGGGCCTTCAAGGGCAGTTCGATATCGTCCTCGCCCTTGCCGCGCGAGAAACGCACCGATTTCAGCGCGCCGAATTCGTCGGCGAAGGCTTCTTCGGGGTTCATGCCGGTGGCGATGTAGATACCTTCCTGCAACGCCTCGTTCACTTCCTCGTGGTTCTGGCGATAGGCCGGCGAGTCGTGAATGCTCTTGCGATAGAACAAGGTCACGCCGCCCCATTGTTTGACCAGTGGCGCGAAGTCCGGCTGTTCGCCGGCCGCTGTGGCGCGCGCACGTTCGGCGCGCACCGCCTGACCGTGGCCGAGAAATTCATCGAGGATGCCGAGTTCTTCAGCGTCATATTTGGCGCGCACGGCATCGACGCCGAGGTCGGCCACCAGGCTTTCATAACGATGCAGGGTCTTTTCGACCTGGCGCGGGTAATAGGCCATCACTTCGGTGGCGGTATCGACCGCGGTCAGACCGCCACCGATCACACCGGCCGGCAGACGCACCTGCAGATTGGCGAGTGAGCTGTGTTTGGCCGCACCGGTCAACTGCAGACCCATGAGGAAGTCTGAGGCTTTGCGGATGCCGCGAATGAGGTTGTTCTTGAGCCCGATGATCGACGGTTTGCCGGCGCCGGTCGCGAGCGCGACATGGTCGAAACCAAAGTTCCACGCATCGTCCAGATTCAGGGTGCCGCCGAAACGGATACCGCCATAGGCACGGAAGGTACGACGCCGCAGCAGGGTGAGATAAATCACCTTCAGGAAGTTCTTGTCCCAGCGCACCGTGATGCCGTATTCGGCGACGCCGCCGAAACCATTGTTGGTACGTTTGTCGAGATCTTCATAGAGCGTGGCGAAATCGCGCACCGGTTGCGGCGGCGCGGTCGCTGAACCGGTCAGATAGGACGGCAGCGGCTCGACCTTGAGCGCGTCGATGCCGACCACCGCAAACCCTTCCTGCAACAGGTAATGGGCGAGGGTGTAACCGGCCGGCCCGAGGCCCACCACCATGACCTTTTTGCCGTTGTAGGGCGCCATCTGCGGGCGCTTTACGTTGAGCGGATTCCAGCGTGTCAGCAGGGCGTAGATCTCAAAACCCCACGGCAGATTGAGCACATCGGTCAGCACATTCGTTTCAATCTGCGGAATGTTGACCGGCTCGGTCTTTTGATAGATGCAGCCCTTCATGCAGTCGTTGCAGATACGGTGGCCGGTGCCGGGGCACATCGGGTTGTCGATCACTATCAGCGCGAGTGCGCCGATGTTGTCGCCCTGGCGCTTGACCACATGCATCTCGGAAATCTTCTCGCCGAGCGGGCAACCGGTGACCGGCACGCCCAGTGCGTTGGTCTTGAAGCCGCCTTCTTTTTTGTTCGGCATGCCCTTCGAGCAGGTGTCGTTGTCGCGATCGTGGCAGTAGATGCAGTGATCGACCTCGTACAGCACACGACGCTGACCGTAGCGCGGGTCAGTCAGCGCGAAGCCGTCGCGACGACGGCGGTGCTGGTCTTCGGCGGCCCAGGCTTTGTAGCCACCGCGATCGAATTCCGGGTGATGCACCAGGTGCTGCACATCGGTCTTGGCCGGTTGTTTGAACGACACCCAGGCATTGCTGGCGGCGGGCGCGAAGTTGTCATCGGCGTTGACCGTCACACACCACTGCTCGAGGGCAGTGCGCGCGGTGCCGACCAGCATCGCGTCGTCGGCCAGGGCAGACCAGGCGGCATGTTTGCGCAGTTGCGCGAGAAAGGATGTGTGCGGCGGTTCCTGGCTGAGCAGGCTGGCAGCGCGTGCGGTCAGGTATTCGTCGTCGTGCACGAGGCGCGCACCTTCACGGGCCGCTTCGCGCAGGGCCAGCACCGCGCTCTTCAGCGCCTCGCGATCGAAACTCGCGACATCGACACCCTTGTATTTTTTGGCCAGCGGTTCGACAAATTGATTGCGGAAGCCGAGCACGGTCTGGTCTTCGTCACGGATCATCGCGCCCTGCGCATCCCACGCCGCTTCGATGCGGAACAGATGCGCGAGGAAGGCGCCAAGGTGAGGTGCCGCATCGGTCAGAATGAAAGAACGTTCTTCAGGCGTCATACCTTCGCCGAGGCAGCCACGATAGGCCGCCAGGCGCGCGCCGACACTGGCGTCGCGCGTAGTCAGGAAGGCGTCGAAAGTCGCGGTCAGACGCGCGAGTGCCTGCGGTTCGTAGAGGTCGGGGTAGGTAAATCCAGGAATGCCGAGGGTCAGGGTGGCCGAGTCCAGGCCGTGGGTCATGTCATTCATTACGCAGGGCGCCTGCTGGTTGAAGGTGGAAGTAGGAAGGTGCGCAAGATACGGCAGCGTATGGCAGAGCGCAATCTGCACGCGAGCGCATATTTTAAGGGGCAGATGACGCGAATACAGCCGCCGGAAAGAGGGGGATTTGAGCGCAGGCCGTCGCCCCTTGGCGGACCCGCATCAGGGATAGACCACCAGGGTGCGTACTTCAATGCTCTCCCTTGGCCGCGCGTCGGGTGGCGCGGCCGGGTTTTTGAAGCCGGTGTGGGGTGTATAGCTGGCGCGCCCGTCCTCGGATGAATCCCAGTTCTTCAACAGCAGCACTTCGTCGCGCTGCATGTCGCTGGCGTAATACCAGCGATGCGCAGGGTTATAGACCACCGAGTAGATTTCGCCGCTGTGGCGTGGGTGTTCGAGGTCGTCCTCGCCGAAATGATGAATGTCGGTCGCGACAAAGTCGGCGGCGGTGGTGCTGCGTGCGTCGCATACCGCGAGCGGCACGTCCTGCACCGGGCCGATTATCGGGCGCCAGACATTGATCAGTGCCATACGGTGGCCGGCATAGGGCGGGCGCCCCGCATCGGCGAGGATTTCGCGCGCGCGGCGCGGCCCGGACTGGGGTGTGTAATCGTTGTGGCTGGCATCGACCGGCATGCGGATGCCGGGCTGGCCGCGGGCGGCGCGCACCGCGCTGCGCTGATTGTGGTCGAACACCACCACATCGAGTGCATCGAGCGCGTGGCGCAGAAATTGTGCAACTTCGTCGTAGTAGTGGGCGCGGACCTGTGCGTCGTCGTAGAAATCATCGATGGCGGATGGCGCATGTAACAGCGCAAAACCGGCTGTATCGACCTCCGGCGCGGTGGCCAGCGCACGGCAGTCGGCGATCGGCAGCACATGATATTCCTGTGCCGGGCGCACCAATTCGCGCCCGCAGTTGGGCGGATAAATCAGATGTTGGGCGCGACCGCTGTGGGGCTTCAGATAGGCAAGCGGGGCGACTACATCGCGGGCGACACTGGGCATGATGAGTTCTCCTGACGGTCCGCGACGCTGGCCTCAACGTGCGGTCCTTTTGCGCGAATTTATGCGCAGTGGCGCCTCGGCGCCAGCGTATTGGTCAGGATCGAGTCGAATCGCGGGCGCGAAACCGTCAGGTGCTGGTGCCGTCGAAGGTGCACCCGTAGTGCACGCCACCGTCACAGGCATTGCGCCGGCGCACCTGCGCCGGGAAGACCGCCTGTTGACGGTCCGGCAGGGGCAGGGCGAGGGCAGCGCCGTCGCGCATGAAGGCATCGGTGTGGCTGTCGACCACAAAGCCGATGCCCTTGTCGGACAGATCGCGCAGTTCGAGATCGATGACGCCGTCGGCGAGGCCGTCGGCATTCAGCACCAGCGCCGACACGGTATCGTTACCCGGTGCCGCGCTGCGACGCAGACCTTCACGACGATTAAAAATGCGGAAAAAGTCCGCCGTGGCGCGGTCCGCCAGATCCGGCGTGTCGGTGAAGGCAATCGCCACCACGCGTTGGCTGCCACGCACGAAGCTCAACACAACCCGTCCGGCGATATCGGCTGCGTCGCGCAGGCCCGCGGCCTTGATGGACGCCGTGATCGGCGCGCCGGCCGTGAGTGGCGGCAGTTCGCTGTCAGAAAAGGCCAGGCGGATGCCTTTGAGGCTGACGTCGATGACCTGCTGCGCCGGGCAACGGTGGCCACCGAGCACCAGGCTCAACAGTGGCGCAGCGTTCGCCGGCGGTTCATAGCGGTAATACTGGCGACGATTGTTGTTGGTTTTATTGGTCATGAGCGAGCCCTCTATTGCGCTGCACTTTAACAGAAGACTTATGGGGCTGTGCACCAGATTGTGGAGTGGTTCACGGTCTGAGACCGTCTATATGGTAGAGCCGGCCGTGCGCAACGGCTGGCAGCGACGCTGCCGGGCCGCCACAATAGCGCCATGACACCAGAGCCGACCGACGCCCCGGGTGAGTTCGATCTGCGCCGCCTGCCGGACAGTTTTTATCTCGACCCCTATCCCAGCCTGCATGCGCTGCGCGCACGCGCGCCGGTTTATCGCTGCCCGGATGGCAGTTACCTTTTGACCCGGCATGGCGATCTGCAGCAGGTCTATCGCAATCCGAGATTGTTCAGTTCCGACAAACGCCAGCAGTTCGCGCCGATGTTCGGCGACAGCCCGCTGTTCGAACACCACACCACCAGCCTGGTGTTCAACGATCCGCCGCTGCATACGCATGTGCGTAAGGCGATTGGCGACGCGCTTTCACCGCGCGTAGTGGCGGCGATGGAAGCCGACCTGGTGGCCTTGGTCGAGCGTCTGCTCGATGAGTTGGCTGAGCGCCGCGAATGCTGCCTCATGCGCGACTTTGCCGCCGCCATTCCCATCGAAGTGATCGGCAATCTGCTGGCGCTGCGGCGTGCCGACCGCGCGCCGTTGCAGCGCTGGTCGAACGCCATCCTCGGCGCACTCGAATTCGGCTCGGAGCCGACGCGCCTCGCCGACGGCAACCGGGCGGTTGAGGAATTCATCGCCTTTTTGAAGGATTTGATCGCCGAGCGGCGGCGCGATGCCGCCCATGCCGACGACATCGTCAGTCGCCTGATTCGCTGGGAGACGCCGGAATTCCGTCTGCATGAGTTTCAGATTTATCACCAGTGCATTTTCCTGCTGAATGCGGGTCACGAGACCACCACCAACCTCATCGGCAACGGTGTATTGGCCTTGCTTACCCATCCGGCGCAGTTGGCGCGCCTGCGTCAGGCACCGGCCCTGATCGATCAGACGGTCGAGGAATGTCTGCGCTATGAGGCGCCGGTGCAGCTCGGCAATCGCACCGTCACCGCGTCGACCCGCCTGGGCGACGTGGCGCTCGAAGCCGGCACGGTATTGACGCTCGCCATCGGCGCCGCCAATCGCGACCCGGCGGTGTTTGCCGCGCCCGATGATTTTGACATCACCCGCTCGCCCAATCCGCATCTGTCTTTCGGCGCCGGAATTCACACCTGCGCCGGCCTCGCGGTGGCGCGCCTCGAGGCGCGTATTGCCATCGCGCGACTGGTCGAGCGTTTTCCGGCGCTGACGCTGGCCGGCACACCGCAACGCGCCCGACGCGCGCGTTTTCGCGCGCTGGAACGCCTGCCGGTGAGGGTGTAGGTCTCAAACTGACATGAAGGCTCAAGCACGTGGCTCTTCTGAGCCGAATACCGGCGGCGTGGCCGAGGTCATTTGGAGTGCCCCCCTCGGCCTGGACCAGGCAGGGAATCGGATCTGATACGCTGGCAGGGCCTTCATCAGGAGAAGGACCATGTCATCGAGAGGCACATACCGGCGGCATTCGTCGCTGTTCAAAATTCAGGTCTGTCAGGAGATCAGAACGGGTGGCTTGCTGCGGCGTGGCGCGCAGGAGAAGTACAACCTGTCGGCCAATCTCGTCCAGCACTGGCTCTCGCTTTACGACCGCGGGGAGTTGGTGAGCGAGGAAGCCGAGGCGGCGGTGATCGTCGAGTATCAAGCCAAGATTGCGGCCCTTGAGCGCAAGGTCGGCCAGTTGACGATGGAGCTGGACTTGCTCAAAAAAACACCATCGCCGCGTCTCGTCAGCAGCAACGAGAGTGCGTCCATCATCAGCGGGCCGCCGGCCTCTCCATCCGTCAGGGGTGTGAAGTGATCGGCCTGCCGCGCAGCACGTTCTACTATCGTTCAGCGTCGGCATCGAAGGCACGGGACGATGAGCGCTTGGCGGAGATGATCTGCGCCATTCAGGACGAGTTGCCAGGTTACGGGTATCGACGCGTCACCGAAGTGCTGAGCCGTCGCGGGCAGGTGGTCAATCACAAACGGGTCGCTCGGGTCATGAAGGCCGACGGTTTAGGCATTTCGCCGCGTCGCCGCTTTGTACGGACCACCGACAGTGCGCATGACCAGCCGATCTTCCCGAACCTGTACCGCAACGTCATTCCCACCGTGCCGAACACGGTGTGGGTGGGCGATATCACCTATATCCGGCTGTCGGTCGGGTTTTGCTACTTGGCCGTGATATTGGATGCGTGCAGCCGCAAGGTGGTCGGCTATGCGCTTTCGCGGCGCATGGATACCCAGCTGACGCTAGCGGCTTTGACGGCGGCGGTGCGCAGTCGCCAACCACCGGCAGGCTGCATTCATCACACGGATCGTGGCAGCCAGTACGCCAGCGAGCCTTATCGCCAAGCGCTGGCTGATTATGGTCTACGTGGTTCGATGAGCGCGCCGGCCAATCCGTATGACAATGCTCAAGCCGAGAGCTTCATGAAGACGCTCAAGGCCGAGCAGGTCTACCTGGCGGGCTACGAAATCTTCGAGGACGTTGTGGCACAACTGCCGCGATTTATCGAGGAGATTTACAACGCCAAGCGCCTACACTCAGCGCTCGGCTATGTTCCACCTAACGAGTTTGAGGAAAACTTCGCCCGGCAGGCGGCTTAGTTTCGATGA
>CAMCBY010000081.1 GCA_945873015.1 Klebsiella pneumoniae | reverse complement strand
TGGCCTATCTCCCAGCGATAAGGTTCGTCGGCCAGGCGCACGATGGTCGGCATCACCGCATTGTCGCCTGCCAGTGCCATTTCGACCGCCGCTCGCCCGAGGGCGTAAGCCTGTTCAACGTCAGTCCGTGAAGCGATATGGCGTGCCGCGCGCTGCAGATAGTCGGCCACCGCCCAGTGGTATTTGTAGCCGAGCTTGTCTTTGACAAGCTGCGCGATGACCGGCGCCACGCCGCCCAGCTGGGCATGGCCAAAGGCGTCGCGGGTGCCGGCTTCGGCCACGAACTGGCCTTGGGCGTTGCGTAATCCCTCCGACACTACGATGGCGCAGTAGCCGTTGGCCTGCACACTCTGTTCGACCTTGGCGAGGAAACCCGCTTCGTCAAACGTAATCTCGGGGAACAGGATGAGTTGCGGCGCGGCGCCTGGCGTGGTCGCGGCAAGACCGCCTGCAGCGGCGATCCAGCCGGCATGGCGCCCCATCACTTCCATCACGAAAATCTTGGTCGAGGTCTTGGCCATCGAGGCGACATCGAAACCCGCTTCGCGAATCGAGACCGCCACGTACTTGGCAACCGAGCCGAAACCCGGGCAGTTGTCGGTGACCGGCAGGTCGTTATCGACGGTCTTGGGAATGCCGATGCAGGTCAGGGGATAACCCTGTTCGCGGCTGAATTGTGCGACTTTGTTGGAGGTATCCTGCGAATCACCGCCGCCGTTGTAGAAGAAGTAGCCGATGTCGTGGGCGCGGAACACTTCCAGCAGGCGCTCATATTCGGCGCGGTTCTTGTCCAGCCCCTTGAGTTTGTAACGACACGAACCAAACGCGCCGGACGGCGTGTGGCGCAAGGCCGCGATATCGGCGTCGGACTCCTGCGCTGTGTCGATGAGGTCTTCAGTCAGCGCGCCAATGATGCCGTTGCGTCCGGCATAGACCGTGCCGATGCGATCGCTGTGCTGGCGCGCGGTCTGGATGACGCCACAGGCCGAAGCGTTGATCACGGCGGTCACGCCGCCCGATTGCGCGTAGAACGCGTTGCGTTTCTCCACAGTCATTGCATGGTTCCGATGTATTAAGGGAAAGGGTGGGGCGATCGTCGCTGCCCGGAAGGGTGGCGAACTCCAAACCGCCCCTACAGTCGTACTCGAGCATAGGGTACGCCCCAGCCTTGTGTTAACGTAAGCGTGGCGCTGGAGCGCCGAGTCCGCCCATGAAAAATCAGCTCTGTTCCATCGCCATTGTGCTCGCCGCGTTCGCCATCGCCGCGCCGCTCGGCGCTGCCGATCAGATCGAATTGCCCGAGATCGGCGATTCTGCCGGCGCCATCATTTCCCCCGAACAGGAGCATCGCCTCGGCGCGGAATACATGCGGCAGATTCGACGCCAGGCGCCGATCGTCACCGACGCCGAAGTCGAAGACTACATCCAGACGCTGGGCACCAGTCTCTCGAAATCCACCAACTACGAGCTCGGCTTTCAGTTCTTCATGATGCAGAGTTCGGTGATCAATGCGTTCGCGCTGCCGGGTGGTTATGTGGCGATCCACAGCGGTCTCATGCTCGAGACCAGGAACGAAAGCGAGCTGGCCTCGGTTGTCGGTCATGAAATCGCCCATGTCACGCAGCGCCACGGCGCACGCATGATCGAGGAAATGACCCACATGTCGGCGCCCATGATCGCGTCGATGGTGGCGGGTCTGGTGCTGATGGCGGTCAATCCCCAGATGGGCGCCGGTGCCCTGATGGCCGGTCAGGCCGCTGCCCA
Organism: Klebsiella pneumoniae; assembly: GCA_945873015.1. Classification (GTDB taxonomy): domain Bacteria; phylum Pseudomonadota; class Gammaproteobacteria; genus JADJYF01. Next base: position 9,621 of record CAMCBY010000081.1, on the reverse strand, counting down.
GCAGATGCAGATCAACTTTACCCGCGCCAATGAGAAGGAAGCCGACGCGCTCGGCATCCAGCTCATGAACGAAGCCAATTACGACACCCAGATGATGGCTTCCTTCTTCGAGCGTATGCAGCGCGCATCGCGCTATACCGATCCGGCCTATATTCCGGAATATCTGCGTACCCATCCGATCACCATCAATCGTATCGCCGAGGCGCGCAATCGCGCCGCCCAGATCAAGCAGGACCAAGTCAATCGCGACAGCCTCAAATACCACTTGATCAAGGCCAAATTGCGGGTCATGGACGAGGCCGACCCGACCCAGGCGGTGCGTTATTTCCAGGACGCGTTGGCGCGCCATGATGATGACGAGCCGATAGAGGCGCTCCGTTACGGCTATGCGCTGGCGCTCAATGAAGCGGGCGATTTTGAGAAGTCGCGCAATGAACTGGCCAAGTTGATCGCGGCCTACCCCAAAGACATCGCGTTCCGCATCGCTGCCGGCGACGTCGAGCAGCACGCCACTTTGTACGCCGAAGCGCTGCCCTATTTCGCCAAGGCCTACGAACTCGAGCCTGAATCACGGGCGGCGGTGTATGGCTATGTCAACGCGCTGCTGCTGGTCGGTCGGGCCGAGGACGCGAAAAAACTGCTCGGCTCCTACGGATTGTCCGACCGGCGCGACCCGAGGTTCTACAAATTGCTTGCTGACGCACAGACCCACCTCGGCGACAAATCCGAGGCCCATCATTCCCTGGCCGAGTATTACTACAGCGTTGGCGAGTTTCCCTACGCCGCCGAACAACTGCGTATCGCACGTGAATCGCCGGGTTTGAGTAACTATCAGCGCCAGAAAATCGTGGCCAGACTGGAAGAAGTCGAAGACACCATGCAGCGCCTGATGGGCGACCGCTGACCCCTGATTTGACCTCCGGCGGGTCGGCCTCGACAGGCCGATCCGACTCGGATAGCCTTACAAATCCGCACGTAACGTCAGTTTCTCACAATCGACTTTAATTTCTGTGACGCAGTCGAGGGCGGTCAGGCCCTGCCCTTGCGTCTAATACGCCTCCGCAAAATCGAGCAAGGTCCTCAGCAACGGCAGAGGGCGGTAAAAGCGGGCCGACTTTAATAAAGAGTGTTAAATCGGCGGCCTTTTGTGGCGCACTTAACAGTATCGACACGAGCGCGAACTATATTTGCTCCACACACAAAAACACGCCGGATGATGCTCACAGACCGGCCGAAGAAAGACGGAAAAAACGACGATGAAAAATAGAAACTGGTTCTGCTACTCACTCGATATGATCGGCATGGCGATGCTGGTCGGCGCTGGCCTGGCACTGGTCGGTGCACTCTGGTTCGCGGGCTCCACCGTTGAGACGGTCCTCATGGGAGCATTCTCCACCGGCCTCAAGGCCGCCGTTGTTTCCTTCCTGCTGGCACGCAGTTATGAAATAGCGATGATCCTCAAGTATCAGGATGAGACCGCCAAACCGGCCGCCGAAACCTTTGCGGTCGACAACGTCGAGCAACTGCCGCAGCGCGAAAGCCTGCCCCGCGCCGCCTGAGACCGCTCTCCCGCCGCCCGGCCGTGCCCTATGCGCGGCCGGTCCGGCAGTCCGCTTCAACTCACTGATACTGCTCTGACAAGAACGTCACGCCCCACACCGCTGGGGCGTAAGCGCATCAGCGCTTGACCACCCGATAGCCGGCGCGCGGGAAATGCACCGCGACCGCACCCAACGCTGGGTCCTGGCGTTCGATGGTGACACTGTCGGCCGACACTGCGGTCACACGGCCGCGGGTCTGTTCGGGTCCGTAATCGTCGGCGGCCACCGCCACCTCGTCCCCCAGTTGGTAGTCGAGGCCTGTCAGCGAGGCCGATGTGTGCAATGTGACGGGTTGCGCGTCGCGCGCCACCGCCAGCGCGGCGGCCGGGCTCATTTCGCTGATGCCGGCATCGGGCTCTGACTCGATACGCTGAAACCAGGCCGCCAGCGCAGGCCGCGCCATTACTTCGGCAAACAGCGCCGCATCGTGCTTCAAGAACCACACCGGGTTGTAACAGGCCGCATCGGCCAGCGTGAACGTGTCGCCGAGCAGGTAGGACCGGCCGGTCAGTTGGCTCTCCAGGTGATCGAGCGACAGACGGGCCTGACCCCAGGCCTGCGGCGCGGCCTTGAACAGGCCGTCCTTGGTCAAAGCCGGCGACATCGCCGCACGATCGTCGAGAAAACCAGGCGGAAGCGCGTCATACAGTGCGACGATCACCGGCGGCACACACTGAAAGAACAAGCGATGATCGGCCCAGTCTTCCAGCATCGCAATGAGACCCGCCTGCGCTGCTGGCAGCACGGGGCTGTCCGGATAGAGTGCGTCCAGACGGCGGGCAATCAGCGCAGTATCGCAATACACGTCGGCCCCCATCTGCAGCACCGGAATGCGACGATAGCCGCCGGTCAGCGCGATGAGGTCGGGCTTCGGCATCATCAGCGGTTGGTCGACCGCGTGCCAGGCGAGCTTCTTGTAGGCCAGGATGCGCCTGATCTTCTCCGAGAACGGGGACAGCGCATAGTGATGAAAGATGATGTCGGACATCGTAGAGCCTCGCGAAGTGGACCAATGGGTGTGCAGATATCACGGCGAGCCGCACCCGCGCATGTCGGCGGCGATGATAGGAGGCCCGCCGTACCGTGCGCAACGCACTGCTCACAAGCCTTATCCGCGACGCGGCCAAGCCGGTATATTCGAAAAGACTTTGGGCGGGCGCGCAACTCGCGCCTTTTTTATCATCACAGGGGATGAACATGGCCAGCGGCGGCCCCGCGCAATTGCGTCGAGGTCGACAAAAACCTGTCCGTCGGTCAGCACGACGACACCAGGCACCATGTCGACATAGTGTGGTCTGACGGCCACCCCCCCTATATTTTCCAGCGCGTGATCGCGTAAATATCAATGCAGCATCCGAACTACAAACATCTCTATTATTTTTGGGTCATTGCCCACGAGAAGAGCCTGACGCGCGCAGCCGAGCGGCTGCACCTCACCCCCCAGACCCTGTCCGGCCAGCTTGCCAAACTCGAAGACTACGTCGGCTCGCCGCTGTTCGACCGACGCGGGCGGCGGCTTTCGTTGAGCGAGACCGGGCAACTGGTACTCGACTATGCCGATTCGATGTTCACCGCCGGCCAGGAGCTGGTGGAGATCCTGGAGGGGCGTCGGCTCGGGCGGCTCGGGCGACTGCGCATTGGGGTCAGCGACGTGGTGCCCAAGCTGCTCGCTTATCGTTTCCTGCGCGAAGCAGTGGAAGCCTTCGACGACTACTTCCTGTCAATCTACGAGGGCAAGCATGAAGAACTGGTGGCGAGTCTTGCCGCCCATCGTCTGGATGTCGTGATCTCGGACCGCGCTTCGGATGAAAGCCAGGCGACTAAAACCTATTCGCACCTGCTCGGCACCACCGAGGTCAGTCTGTTCGCGCGTAACGATGAGGCACGCAAGCTGGCCCGCGGCTTTCCCGGCACGCTGCATGGCGCACCGATGTTGCTGCCGACCGCCAACACGCTGGTGCGGCGCGACCTTGAACGCTGGTTTGAGAGTGTCGGGGTCGCGCCGCTGATTGTCGCCGAGTTCGAAGATTCAGCCTTGCTCAAGGTGTTCGGCGCCGAAGGGCTCGGCTGCTTTCCCGCGCCACGAGCCATTGCCCTCGATATCGCGCCGCAATACGGCGTGCGCGAAATCGGCACGACCTCGGTCAAGGAAAAGTACTACGCCATCACTGCCGAAAGACGCATCAAGAATGCCGCTGCGCTGGCGGTACTGGCGACCGCCAAAAGTGCATTGGACGGTTAAAAACAGCGCCTTTGCGCGCAAGCCCGGGCGCCTTCGCTGTGCGAGCGCCGCACTCGGGGCAGGTTGCCGCGCGCGGTGCGGGTTGCGCCGGGGGAGCGCACCGACGCTGTCGCGAGAAAGTCCGTGACCGCTATTGAGGTCAGCTTCAAGCCCCCATCAAAGCTGCCGTCAGGTCTCGACCTGGCGCGATTCGTTGTTGCCAACGCCCGGCTTAAGCGCTGCAACGCTGCGCACGCCACTGTGGCGGCGCAGATCGCCCTTACGGTTCAGGCGGAGTACGAGAGCCGCCGCGAGACGGCCGGCCGCGCAGTCGACGGCGGTATACAGATCCGGGCGGGTATCGGCCGCGAACACGTCCGGTGCGCCGCCGACACTGACGCCGATGCGACAGGTCTTGTCAAAACCGCCACGCGGGCCATTCTCATCACCCAGCCGCGCCACCACGCGACGCACGTGGCGCTTGAAGGGCGCGAGCGCCGTCTCAATGCGCTTCGCTACATGGGCTCGCAGCGCATCGGTGACCGCAAAACCACGGGTTTGAATCTCGATTTCCATGTCGTTCTCCCGAGCTGAAACAGGATTGTCATGCTGCGACCCGTTGATGCATCGGACCAGTCGAGTAAACTTCCACCACTCATCGACTTTTACTGATTAGCGGGTGGCCTGCAGGCCGACTAGCATGCGTGGCATTGCAGTCAGTAACGTCTTTTCCATGTCGCGACGGAGAACGGTATGTCCACTATCACCCGCGGCTCGCCAGCCAGCGCTACTGCCAGCAGCGGGGTCACGCCCTTGAATCACCACCACGCCCCACGACTCGGCATCATCGGTGCCGGCCAACTGGCACGTATGACTGCGATGGCGGCCGCGCAGCTCGGCTGCGAAGTGGTGGTGCTGGCATCCAATCCCGACGAACCGGCCTGCGCGCTCGCCACCCATTGTGTGCTCGGCGATCGTGATGACCCGGCCGCACTCGCAGAACTGGCCGCCGCAGTTGATGTAGTCACGCTCGAAAACGAGTTCGTCGATGCGCGCAGCCTGGAGACGCTGGAACGTCGCGGCGTCACGCTTTTTCCGAGCGCTCACTGCATCGCCCTGGTGCAGGACAAGTTCGTGCAGAAATCCCTGCTCACTGCCAACGGCATTGCCGTGGCCGCCTTTCGCGCCGTCAGCAATGTCGCAGAAGTCGCGACCGCCGGCGCTGAGCTCGGGTGGCCCCTGGTCTTGAAAGCACGCCGCAATGGCTACGACGGCAAGGGCAATGTCACCTTGCACAGCCCAGCCGAGATCGACGCAGCGTGGCAGCGACTGGGCGGCGACAGTGTCCAGCTCTATGTCGAACAATGGTGTCCATTTGTGACCGAGGTGGCCGTGATCGTGACGCGCGGTCGTGACGGCGTGAGCGTGGTCTATCCGGTCACCGAAACCTTGCAGCGTGAACATATCTGCCACCGGGTGGTGGTGCCGGCGGCACTCAGCGAAGCGCAGCAGCTCGCCGTGGTGGACCTCGCGCAGCGCGCGGTGACTGCGGTAGACGGTGTCGGCAGTTTCGGCGTTGAGCTGTTCGTGATGGAGGATGGCAGTTTGCTGATCAACGAACTCGCGCCACGCGTGCACAACTCCGGGCACTACACCCTGGAAGCCTGCGCCTGTTCGCAGTTCGAGAACCACGTGCGTGCGGTACTCGGTTGGCCGCTGGGCTCAACCGCTCTGCGCGCGCCGGCAGCGGTCATGATCAACTTGCTCGGCGTGCGCAACGGCGATGGCCGTCCGCAAGGTCTGGCTGCTGCGCTGACCGTACCGGACGCCCATGTGCATCTGTATGGCAAGACGCGTGTCGCGCCCGGCCGCAAGATGGGTCATGTCACTGCGCTCGGGGCCGACCTCGACAGCGCCAGTGAACGGGCTGAGCGCGCCGCAGGGGCGCTCGGCTTCGGTGCGGAATCAGGCACATGAAAAAATCGACGCCTGCGGTGGCCGTGATCATGGGCAGCGATTCGGATTGGCCGACGATGGAGGCGGCGGTCGCGGCCTGTGCCGAATTCGACATCGCCTGTCAGGTTGAAGTGTTGTCGGCCCACCGCCTGCCGCTCGATATGGTGAGTTTCGCGCGCAATGCACATAAACGCGGACTGCGCGTGATCATCGCTGGCGCCGGCGGCGCCGCGCATCTGCCCGGCATGGTCGCCAGTCTTACGCCGCTGCCGGTGATTGGCGTGCCGGTAGAGACTCGTGCGCTGAAGGGCATGGATTCACTGTTGTCCATCGTGCAGATGCCGCCGGGTGTGCCGGTAGCGACGGTCGCCATCGGTGGCGGTCGCAATGCCGGCCTGCTGGCGGTGCAGATCCTCGCCAGCAGCGATGCCGCTTTGCAAAAGCGCATCATGGCTTTCAAGCAGAATCAGGCGCGCGCAGTACGTCAGCGCGCGCGACGCCTGAAGCAGCAACTGGTCAAATCTTAACGTCCAATTCATTCACAACTACCACGACGGTGCGCAATCGTGCACCCTGCCCACGCCAACCACGGAGAGCGATGTCATGCGGCGTGTGCCACTGGGAACCAGTCCTTTGACGGTGTCCGAGATCTGTCTCGGCACCATGACCTTCGGCGAACAGAACAGCGAGGCCGAAGCCCACGCCCAGATCGAATGGGCGCTGGACCACGGCATCGACTTTATCGACACCGCCGAGATGTATCCGATTCCGCCGCGCGAGGCGACCCAGGGCCGCACCGAGACCTTGCTCGGCAACTGGTTCGCACGCAATCGCGGCCGCCGCGCGCAGGTGATTCTGGCATCCAAGATTGCCGGCCCCGGGCGTCGTGACTGGATTCGTAATGGCGATACCTCGGTTTCGGCCAAAACGATACCGTGGGCCATCGACGAGAGCCTGCAACGCCTCAAGACCGATTACATCGACCTCTATCAGATTCACTGGCCGGACCGTTACGTGCCGCAGTTCGGCAGCTGGGCCTATGACCTTGCGCAGGAACGCGCCACCGTGCCCATGCTTGAACAACTCGAAGCGATGGCCAACGCCATCCAGGCGGGCAAGATCCGCGCCTGGGGGTTGTCCAACGAAACCTCATACGGCGTGTGTGAGTTCGTGCGCCTGGCGCGCGCACATGGCCTGCCGGCGCCGGCGTCCACTCAGAATTGCTACAACCTGGTGTCGCGCACCTTCGATGGCGAACTCGCCGAAGTGAGCCATGCTCTAAGCGTGCCACTGCTGGCTTATTCGCCGCTTGCGATGGGTATGTTGGCGGGCAATTATCGCGACGGCGCGTGGCCGCCGGCAGCACGCCTGACGCTGTTTGAAAATTTCGGCGAACGTTATCGCCGACCGCGTGCGGTGGCGGCGGCGGAAGAATATTGCAAGCTGGCCGAGCGGCACGGCATCTCACCGGTGGCGCTCGCACTGGCGTTTGTGCGCGAGCGTTTTTTTACCGCGTCGACAATTATCGGGGCGACCAGCCTACGCCAGCTCGATGAACTGGCGAGCTGTTTTTCGTACTCGCTGTCGGCCGAAATCAAGACCGATATCGAAGCCCTGCATCGGCTCTACCCGAACCCCACCACGCTCTAGAACCCGCGTCTGGTCTCGCCTCAAGCACCGCTACGAGCCACCTTTGCCGAGCGCTTGGCGGCGGCAGGTTTGCTTGGCGCCTGGCCAGCGACATGTGACGGCCAGGCGCGATACACATCAGCGCGGCGGCGACGATCACGAAAGGTCGGCGCGACGCCGGTTTCGCGGTTGTCACGCAGCTTGTCGAGACAGACCGTGCCGCGCAGCACCGTCTGGACATTGGTCCGCGCTTCGGCGATCACGCCATTCGGTGCGCTCCAGGGTTTATCGCAAGGGCCGAGGATGGAACTACGCGTCCAACCGTTAGGCAGCGGCCCTTTCGGCAACTTGCCGCCGGTTGCGCAATGCACGAAATACACCTGATTCTCAATCGCGCGCGCCTGCGCGCAATGACGCACACGCCAGAAGCCGTGCTCGGAGAAGGTGAACGACGGGCACAGGATAATCTCGGCGCCTTGCTCGGCGAGCGAGGCCGCACATTCAGGAATCTCGGTCTCGTAGCAGATATTCACGCCGACCCGCGCAAACGGCAGGTCGAATGCTTCCATACGGTCGCCTTCCCGCGTGGACCACGCTGATTCGGCAGGAAAGATGTGGGTCTTGTCGTGGGTGTGGATGAGACCGTTGGGGCCATACACATAAGCGACGTTGTAATAACCGCCGTTTCGTTTCTCAAGGTGTGAGCCGGCGACGATGACCTGCTTGCGCCGTTTGGCCTCGGCGGCAAACAGCTCACGATAGGCATTGCTATAGGTATCGATCTTGACCAGATCAGTGAGCGGGCGATTACGCCAACCGTCAAACGTGGTGAACAGACCGAGCGTGAACAGCTCGGGAAACAACACCAGGTCGGCACCCTTGGCGTCGTCGAGCAGCTTGACACTCTGCGCGGCGAAAGCGTCGAAATCCTTGACTGGCTTGATGACGAACTGACAGGCGGCGATCGAAACCTTTCGGGCCATGGCGCAAACCTCGCGGGCAAGAGGGGCAGACTTTGCGGAGAGTCGCGGTGAGATGGACCGCGCTCCGCATACTACAACAGGCGCTTGTTGGTGGGGAACGACGCGCCAGTTTCTCGACTATCGCCCCAACCAGGCGCTGGACGAGGCGGAGGAAGCCATCGAGGTCTTTAGCGAAGCGTTCGGTGCCTCGCTCAGTGTCAGGCGCTGCGGCGTGTACGCATGGCGCGCCACATGCCGAACGCGAGCGCCGACATCATCATCAGCGCCGAGCCGGGCAGTGGTGTTGCGGCCACACTCGGGTGCAAGGGAATGTCGATGACGTGGGTGCCGACATTGGCATTGCTCCAGCCGTTGCCGTTGAAGGTCAGTGTGCCGAAGCCGCGGACCACATTGATGCCTTTTTCGAAAAACACTTCCGCCCACTCAAGACGAAACGGCGCGGCTTTGTAGTTCATGAGCAGATTGAAACGGCCGGCAGCAGCGGCCACAGTCGGGCCGCTCAACACCATATGGGCCGGCGAACTCTCGTCCATTTTCCAGCCCGCCATGTTGGCACCAGCGGTGAAGCGTTCCAGGCTCATGTTCGAAGCATCGAGCGACCACAAATACAGCGCATTACTCTCGAAGTCGTTCATAAAAGTCTGATTGAGCGTCGCTGCACCAGCGCCCGTCGCCGACAGCAGCAGGGTCAGCACGAACATGCAGGATGTGAGGCGAAGCTTCATGGGACTCATTTCCAATACAGATGATGAGAAGAAGCAGAGCAAGGGCGGTGCCATGGGCGCCGCGCGTGGGGGGCGCATGTGCGCTTATGGGGGGCAGGTCACAGGCGCTTCACGGCGAGCGGATTTGCGTCGCAGAATCCGGCTTCAGCCCCTCAAGTTATCGCGTGGACTTTTGTGATGCAGGTCCGCCCGACGACAGACGTCCGGTCAGAAAGTGACGCAGAGGGTCACTGCGGTATGCTTGCCGCGCTGGACACGGCCTTTATTCACGCCTAACGGGGGAACAATGGATACACAGGGGATACTCGCGCTCGAAACACGCCGCTACGCCGCCATGACCGCAAACGATCTGGACACGCTGGCGGCCTTGTTTCACGACGACATGATCTACACCCACTCGTCGGGGGTGGTCGATAGCAAGGCCAGCTACATCGAAGCCCTGCGCAGCGGCCGCACCCGCTATCTCGAAGTCGAACAGCGCGAGCAGAAAGTCACGCTGCTCGGCG
>CAMCBY010000080.1 GCA_945873015.1 Klebsiella pneumoniae | reverse complement strand
AGACCACTGTCGATAAAGATCGCGCGGGCCGCCGCGGCATCGATACGCGGCGCGATTTACTTGCGTGGCTGCGTGAGGATGACACGCGCATGGCGAGCCTCACCATGCGCGAAGCCGACGTCACCACTGCCCAGTTCGAGTCGGTGCAGGCCTGGCTGTTTCCCGACACCCTCATGATCGGTGGCACGCCCTGTGCGCTGAGTTATCGTTTTGAGCCGGGGCACAAACATGACGGCCTGAGTGTACGTGTGCCGATGGTGCTGCTGACGCGTTTGCAGGTGACCGATCTCGACCGTCTGGTGCCGGGCATGTTGAGCGACAAGGTGGCCGCCTTGTTGCGCGCCCAGATCAAGGCGCGCCGACGGCTGGTGTCGCCGATCCGGGAGTTTGCGATGGCTTGTGTCGAAGCCCTCAACCAGTTGGCGGGGCCTTTGCCTGCCGCACTGGCGACGGCCTTATCGCGTATTACCGGTCTGCCGTGGGCGCCGCAGTTATTCGACGATAGCCAGCTTGAACCGCATCTGCGCGCGCTCGTGATAGTGGTTGACGAACAGGGCGCCGTGGTCGACGAAACACGCGACCTTGCGGCCTTGCTGGCGAGCCGCCAGGCCGACGCGCAGCGCGAGAGCGCAGCGCTGGAATGGGGTTTTGCCGGCCGTTCGCGCGCGGGCTGGACGTTTGACACGCTGCCCTCGCAGGTTCAGACCGATGCGGCCGGTATGCGCCTGGTGGGTTATCCCGCGTTGCTCGATCAGACCGATCATGTGGAACTCAAAGTGTTGGACACCGCACATCTCGCCGCAGCCGAACATCGGCGTGGTGTGGCGCGTTTGTTGTTTCTCGATGCGAGCAGCGACCTGCGGCATCTGACCCGAGATTTTCCCGCCGCGCGCGAGTTGGGCTTGCTGGCGGCGCTTTACGGGCATCACCAGACCCCCCTCGCGGCACTGGTGCATGCTGCCGCCACACGCTTGTTGGGCGATGAATCGGCGCCACGCAGTGCGGCCGACTACGCGACGGTGCGTACGCGCTTTCAGGCCGGTATGGGCGCCGACGTACTCGCCACCGCCCAGGCCTTGTTCGGTCTGCTCAAGCGCGCCGCCGCACTACGCGACGCGATGGCGCGCGTGCCGGTCGCGGTGCGGGCCGATCTCGATGCGCAGTTGGCGTTGTTGCTCGGGCCTGCCGGCATGGCCCATCTGGACCACGCGGGTGTATTGCGGGTGTCGCGGTCTATCGATGCGATCGCGCGTCGCCTGCAACGCGTCGATTCCAATCCAGGCAAGGATCTGCGCAAGCTCGAGGGGGTCGCACCGCTGGCGCGGCGCTTCGATGCGCTGGTGGCTGCCGCCGGCGAACTGAATCCGGCGCTGCGCAGCGTGCAGCTTATGCTCGAAGACCACCGCGTCAGTGTGTTTGCTCCTGAGCTGGGTGTGCCGAATCGTGTGGCGGCAGATGACATCGAGTCTGCGCTGGCGCTGCTCGAAGCCGCTCGGTGACCTTGGCTGGCCACGCTGCTCGTGGGCAGGCGTGCCGAGCGCGCTTAGAATGAGCTTGAGGGCGCCCGCGTAGACGCGCCACGTTCCGCCAGCAATCACGGTGACCCATGAGCCGCGCACTCGACTATCTACTCAAGGCCCGCCCCGAAGCGATGGGCGCCTATTTCAAATTCGTCAAAGACAACGGCAGTCGTCTCGATGCCAAGACCCGCGCACTGATCTCGGTGATCACCAAGGTCGCGGTCGAAACCGAACTCGGCCTCGTGCAGTACACGCGCAAGGCGCTGGAAGTGGGGGCGAGTCCGGCTGAAGTGCTGGATGCCATCATGATGGCTTTCCCGGCCTTGGGCTTGAGTCGCATCGTGTGGGCAGTGGATGTGCTCATCGAGCACGGTGTGGAGGGTTTTGCCGAACTGGCCGACGATGCTGAACCGGCGCCGGCGGCGGCGGATGCGGTGCCGCGCGGCGAGATGCTCGATGTGTGCGCGCTCGATCAATTGCCTGAGCGCCAGACCGTCAAGCGCAACAGCGGCCGTTATCCCCTGCTGCTGTGGCGCGAAGGCGGCAGCGTGCGCGCGTTTAAAGCCTATTGTTCGCACCAGGGCATGGAACTCATGGCCAGCGGTATCAAGGGCGCACAGGTGACCTGCGCCCAGCACGGCTGGCAGTTCGCGCTGCCCGATGGACGGTGCAGTCGCGGTGAGAAATGGGGCTTGAGCGAATTGCCGGTCAATTTGCGCGCTGGCCGTGTCATTGCTGAATGGCGCGATTGAGCGATGGCACCGGTGTTTTCCTTCGACACACTCTTGCACGCCGGCGCCGATGAGTTGCTGGCGATCTTTTCCGCGACCCGCATGGCCGTCGACATGGATGCCGATCTGCGCCGCGAACAACTTGCGCAGCAACTTGGACTGCGCGCGCCGCAACTGCTGTGTGGTCTCGGCTTTAACGCTGCGGTGCCGAGTCTGAACGCGGTCCAGCGGGCGCTCGGTTTCAGTCATTTCGAGGCGCTGGTCGCGGCGCGCAACTACGCCTTCATCCACGATGTCTATCGCGCACTGAGTATCAACAACATCGTCGAGATTTATGCCGCGCTTGCGCGACTCGTCGAGCCGGCCACCGATTGGTCGGAGCTGGTGCTGACGCGTATCACCAATCTTGAATCGCAGCTCGAAGAGACCATCAATCCGATCCTCATCGGTGGTTATAAGCTTGAGATCCGCGCGGTCTACGACAACCGTCTCGCGTCACCGCTGTTCGTGCACGGCCGGCTGACGCCCAATCACGCGGTGATGCGTGATATCGCCAATGAAAACGCCTTGATGTTGGAACGCGGTGCGATAGAGCCGCTGGCCTTTCTGGAGGCGGCAGGTTTGTCGATGGATGAAAAACGCCGGGCGGTATTCAAGGGCCTGATTCCACCGTTGGTGGCGGACCACTTTATTCGTCAGATTGATTCGGTCGAAGAGCGTCTGCGTTTTCGCGAGGCGCTCGGCAGCTTAGGCCAATAGCTGCCGGCAGTAGTCGCGCAGACACGCCTCGAAACGCGCGCGCAAGGCGGGCGCGCCGCGACCGTAGCGCAATCGATAATAAAGGCCGACCAGTTCTTCTCGTTCTACACCGCCATGAGTCGCCGGTGCGGCGCGGGCCAGGAAGCGCGCCATGGTTTCGCCCTCCCCGGGGTGCAGACCGCGCGCGGCCAGCATTTCCAGCAGCGGCAAAAGCAGCGCGTCGGGTGGCGGTGGCGGTATGACTTCAATGGTTCTGGCGCGACGCACCGCCATCGGACTGCGGCGCAGACGCCAATACAGCACCACGGCGAGCGGCGGCACCAGCCACAACAGCTTGTCGGTGAAGTCACTGAGGTTGGCCTGACTCAAGCGCTGATAGCGATATACCAGCCAGGCACCGAAATCCTGCACATCCTGCCAGTGCGTGGCACGCTGATCTTCGAGCTCGTACCAGGTCGAGGGTGTGGCATCGATCACGCGCCATTGCCCATCGACAAACGCCAGTGCCCAGGCATGGGCGTGGCGCGCACGTGCAATGTAGCTGCGCTCGAGGGCGCTGTAATCCTCGACCACATAACCCACGGCATAACGGGCCGGGATACCGGCCGCGCGCAGCAGCAGCACGCTGGCGGTGGCGAAATATTCGCAGTGCCCGCGGCGCGCATTGCGCAGGAAATCAGCGAGCGGCGTGCGCCACGCGAAAGTATCGGGCTGAATCAGGCTATAGGTGAATTTGGCCAGGAAAAATTGTTTGATGCGGGCGGCGCGCTCGGCGGGGCTGGCGTCGGCGGTGCCGATTTCGCTGAGGGTCTCGTCGAGCAGCGCGCGATATTGGCTGGGGACCGCGCTGTCCCCCTCGGTTGGCGGCGGCTCGTTGGCATGGGGCGGCCCGAGCTCGACGCTGTAGCGCAGCGCGCCGGGTGGCGATTCGGCCATCAAGGTGCCGAAACGATTGCGCTGTAGTTCGGCCAATTCATCGCTGGCAACCACATGTGTGCCGCGCGGTACGGGCAACAGGCTGAGCTCGCGACGGTGTTGCAAGGCGATCGTGAGTTGCGTGCGCGACGTGGGCGCGGGCGCGGCGACGTCGACATTCCAGGCGGCACGGTCGGCGCGTTTGTCGAGTGCGGCAAACGGCGCCTGCTGCGCACTCCAACTGCCGAAGTTGAAAATATCGTAACTCGCCTCCTGCAGTAACAGCGGCAGTTTCACCGCCGCGTTGGGTGTAACGCGAAGGCGGATCTGATCCGATAGTTTGAGTCGCCCGATGGTGCCGATGGCTGTCACTTCGCGATTCGGGTTATTCAACGCCCACGGGAATTGATTGACCCAGTACAACATCGAACTTTCCAGCCAGCGCTGGGTGCGTAGTACGCCGAGCTGGGTGAGCCCGGCCAGTACCGCACTCACCGTCAGACACAACAGCCAGGTACGCCATGGGTAACGACGTGGCCGCGCAGCGAGCAGGATGCCGAGCACGATGGCCGCGCAGAACGCGGCATAACGCGCATCCTGGACCGCGCCGGTGCTGGCTGCGAGCAGACACAGGGCAAGGTAATAAGGCACGACATCAAGACGCGCACGGTAATCCTGCTGGCGCCGCAGGCTGTAGAACAGCGCGCTCATGGGTATGGTCTGCGCGGTGCTGGCGCGTTGTATCAGCGCGAGTGGAAAGAAGCAGTAGGGCGCGACCTTGAGGATCTGATAGATGCCGTGCACCGAATAGCGTGAGAACTGCACCACGGTGATAAGTGCGAATATCACGCTGGTCAAGTCAGCGGCGCGGTGAAACTCGCGCTCGGCCAGCGCCCATTTGATCGGTGCGAAAGTAATGCCTTCTATCAGCACCGCCATGACCAGCGCGCCGGCGAGATTGTCGGTCAGCAGGCCCCAGCCAAGCAGGGTCAGGGCCAGCCACAGACGCGGCAGCGGCGTGATGACGCTGGCGGTGGAACGGGTGTCAGTCACCGGGCGCCATCCAACAGAGCGAGATCGGCCGCAAGATGCGCCATACGCAGGCGCTGGACGCCGGGCAGTTCGGTCGCTGGCGATGTGAGCTGGTCATGGTCTGATACCACCAGCAGGCACAGGCACGGCAGTCCGCGCGCGCGCAGTTCGGTGACCAGCGCGTGGCGCTCATCGTCGTAACGTCCGAACACCACAATGACACTGGCAAGGCGTGCCACGCGCGTGCGCAACACCGCCGCCAGACTGGCAAAGTCATCGCCCGGCATGGCGACCGCTTCGGCCAGAAAACACAGTGCGCGCAGACTGTCGCCGAGACCGCGCCCGGCATGCAGTTCCAGCACATCGCTACCGGCTATCACGAGATCGAGTATCGAGTCCTGCGCGCGGCTGCCACCGACTACCGAGGCCGCCACTTCCAGCACCGCTTCAAAACACTGCGGTGATGCGGCGAGGCGTGTGTCGACCACCAGCGCGTGGCGGTCGAAATATTCGTCCTGATATTGTTTGACGATCAGTTCGCCGGTCTTGGCGAAGCTGCGCCAGTGGATATGGCGGCGCGGATCGCCAGGCTGATAGCCGCGCAATGCGGCGAACTCCTGCGAGTCGCCGACCGCCAGGGCCAGACTGAGGCCACCCGGTTGATAGCGCCGCTGCGAGTGCAAACGAATGCGCGGCAGTGGATGGCGACGGGGCAGGGCGAGCAATTGTTCCGGCAATACTATCTTGGTGCGGGCACGACACAGACCGAGCGGGTCGGGTCGCATCACGCGCAAGCGCGCAAAGCGCAGCCAGCCTCGCCGCAGCGCGGTCAGTTCGATACGCACGCGCACGGTCGCGCCGGGCGCGATGGGCGGTACCGTCACTGCAATCAGATCCGCGCCGCGCTCGCGGCGTCGCAAGGCCACCCAGCGCGGAAAGCCGATAGCGCGGTCGAACCAGTTGTTGGCGCCGCCCGTTTCGCTGTCGCGCATGGCCTGAAAGCGTGCCAGCGGCAGAGGCGGTTCAATAAGATTGTCCTGCACCGTGAGTTCGTGTTCGGCCGCGCGACCATGATTGGTGATCTCGAGCCAATAGTGACTGGCCAGGCCGTGGGTGATCATGTTTGGCAGCACGCGTCGCACTCGCAATTGCGGCCGCCAGCGCAGGCTCATGACCATGCTCAAAACCAGCAGCGCAAAGGCCAGTACCGCCAGTTGATATGCGAGCGTTTGACCGATGTCGATACCGAGAATGGCCGCAGTGATCAGCACGCCCAGCAACAGACGACCGCCGGACGTAAAGCGCAGTTCAAGCGTACGACTCAGGCGCGCGGCGAGAGGAAACAAACGATAGAGCGCGCGCGGTGGCATGGCAGCCGACCTCGGTTCAACGCGGCACGGGCAGGGTGTCCAGCAATTCGGCAACACAGGTCGCCGCGCTGGCGCCGGCGAAACGTGCTTCGGCCCGCACGGCCAGACGATGGCATAACACCAATGGCGCGAGTTCCTGGATGAGATCGGGGGTGACGAAGTCGAGTCCGTCGAACAGCGCGAGCGCCTGTGCGCACTTCAATAAAGCTATCGAGGCGCGCGGGCTGGCGCCGAGTTCGAGTGCGGGCATATGGCGGGTGGCTGCAACCAGACTGACCAGATAGCGGCTGAGTTCGGTGCTGACAGGCACGCGGCTGGCGGCGTCTTGAAAGGCCAGTACTTCAGCGGTGCTTGCGACCGGTGCAGCACCCGTGCCGCCGCGCGTGTGGTCGGTGCGCGCGATGATCGACATCTCGTCGTCTATTGATACATAACCCAAGGCCAGGCGCAGCGCAAAACGATCCATCTGCGCTTCTGGCAGTGGATAGGTGCCGTGGAATTCGATCGGGTTCTGGGTCGCAATCACGAAGTAGGGGCGCGCCAGACTGAACTGCTGCCCTTCGAGACTGACTTGCGCTTCGCCCATCGCCTCCAGCAGCGCCGACTGTGTGCGCGGCGAAGCGCGATTGATTTCGTCAGCGAGCAGAATATTGGTGAATATCGGCCCTTTGTGGATGACGAAATCCTGACTGCGCTGGTTGTAGATGGACGCGCCCAGCAGATCGGTCGGCAACAAGTCGGGCGTAAATTGAATGCGCTGGAACTCGGCGCCCACCGCGCCCGCCAGGGCCTTGGCGAGGGTCGTCTTACCGGTGCCGGGATAGTCCTCAAGCAAAACGTGACCGCCGCTCAGAAAGGCACTCAACAAGTGGCGAACCACACGTTGTTGCCCGGTGACGGCGGCATTGAGGGCCTGCGCGAGGCGCTGTTGCACGTCGCTGGCCAGTGCCACGTCGGCCGGTGTAAGGGGAGCGTTCATGGTTGGCGTCCTGCAGAGCGGTTATTCACGCGTAGCGACTAGAAGCAGTCTCAAAATAGCTGCGCTTGCCATTTTGCGCGTCGGCGGTGCTCGAAATCCTCACGTATTTCTGTATACGCTGCGGTTTCTCCGCGCGGGCGACGCGCAAACTGACTGCGCTCGCTTAATTTTAACACCGCTTCTATTCATAGGAGCGCTTGAGGCGCTCGCGTTCGCGGCGCTCGTGTTTGCCGAGTTTGCCTTCGCGCGGCTCTTCGCGCACGGCACTCAGTACTTGTTGTTCGCGCAGGCTGGTGCGGGTCGCGATGCTCGCCTCACTTTCGCGATACAGGCCCTGGGCGACGGCCGCACCGACCCGTTGCGGCACCACACCGAGCACTTCGACTTCGTGCACATAGGGCGGGCGCTGTACGCGCACCTGGTCGCCGGCTTTGACCAGTTTGGCGGACTTGGCGCGTACACCGTTGATTTCGACACGGCCATTATCGATGGCCTCGACCGCGAGGCCGCGGGTCTTGAAGAAGCGCACATTGCATAACCAGCGGTCGATACGTTGACCGACGTCGCCGCTACCGCCGTTTGAGGACGCGTCGTTGTGCGGGTTAGGATGACCATGCATGATGGGGCGTCGCCTCGAAGCGCCGTATCGATATCATCAACACTACCGCAGGTCGACAGTCGTGACCACCGAACGCCAATTTATTCCCCTGCAAATCGCGGTTCTGACCATTTCAGATACGCGCAACGAAGACACCGATAAATCCGGCAAGCTGCTGTGTGAGCGTGTGCTGGCCGCCGGTCATGAGATTCACCAGAAAAGCATCTGTCGCGACGACATCTACGCCATCCGTGCGATTGTGTCGCAATGGATAGCGGATGCGCAGGTGAACGTGGTGCTGACCACCGGCGGCACGGGTGTGACCGGGCGCGATGGCACCCCCGAAGCGGTTGCGCCGCTGTTCGACAAGACCCTCGATGGTTTTGGCGAGATGTTTCGTGTGTTGTCCTATGAAGACATCAAGACCTCAACCCTGCAGTCGCGCGCGGTGGCTGGCGTGGCCAATGCCACCTATGTGTTCTGTCTGCCCGGCTCAGGCGGCGCCTGCGCGCTTGGCTGGGATGCACTGATAGTGCACCAGCTCGATTTCCGCACGCGGCCCTGCAATCTGGTCGAACTCATGCCGCGGCTGCTCGAGCGCTGAGACTCACTGAGCCGTTTTAATGACGGCTGAGCGGCGCCGCCGGTAACGCGCGCGGCGCTGCGGCGGCCTCGTTGCCCATTATTTCAAAGTACATCAGCAGCGTGTGTTGCAAGGGGCTGGCGTTGTCGTCAGAGATCATGAAATAACGATTGGCCTCGTGATGCGCGACCGACTCGAAGTTGTCCATCGACCAACCGGCGGTGGTGTCGAAACGCGCGAGTTCCTGTTGAGTGGCCGTTGGTATGGGCGCCGCGGTCAGCGTCACGCGACTGAGAGCGATGATCAAAGGGTGAAAGGGCGAGATGTAGCGCCGTTCGAGCACCAGCAGATTGTCATCGGGCAGTGTTTCCAGTCCGACCAGCCCGCCATGGCGGGTATCCAGCGAATGAAATGCCCAGCGCCCACCGTGCAGGCTGAACAGCGGAATCGAACCATGGGACGCGGGCGCGAGCGCGGACTCTGGCGCCACGATGACGCCGAAACGGCGTGTTTCGGTCAGTGCTTCGAGGGCGCGGTTGGGGCCGGCGTAGTGACTGAGGTCGCGCAGTTCAGCCGGAAGTTGCAGGGCGCCCAGCAGGCGCCCGTCGCGGCTGTAGCGCGCGATCCGTGGATATTGCTCAAACGAAATCAGCAGTTCTTCGTCGGCGTTCGCGCCGCGCGCACGCAGACTCAAACCTTCAGCGTCTCGCCAACGCCCATTGAGCGCTGCGCCGTATTGGTCTTGTAGTGCATACGCCGCGCAATAGCTGGCACCGACCAGCATGCCGTCGGCGATGCGCGGTGTCAGGTGCAGCACAAAACCGCGATCTGAGACTGCATAGAGGCGTCGCTGTAGCGCGCTCCAGGCCAATCCTGACAAGCCATGCACGGTCAGACCATCGACGCTGCGCGTCGCGAGTCGCACGCTGCCGAGCACGCGGATGGCACCGAAGCGGGCGCCGTTGCTGAATTCGGGGTGCAGCTTGACGGGCGTGGCGTCATCGCCGTTGCATGTTTCATCTGCAGCGCCACAGGCGACGGCGCTGCACAGGACTAGCAGCGCGAGCAGTATCCGCAGCACGCTCCTCATGTCGCCGTGGTGCACTGCGCGCATTTTTTGGTAGGTTCCAGAAACCATTGGAATTATAATGCGTTAGTGAAAGACGATTACGCCAGTTCAAGAACCGGTGGGTGGAAGGTGTCCGCGCTCATCATCGGTGGTGCAGCGGGCTGCGCCGGTGTCGCACTCGATGCGTTGTCGGCCCACGCGTTCAGTCAGCGCCTTGGCGCCCATGACATCACGACCCTGGCCACCACTGCACGTTATCTAATGGTGCATGGTCTGCTGCTGTTGCTGGTAGGAAGTTGGCTGGGCAGGGCGCCAGGTTCGCGCCTGCTCAAAGCCGTGGTGTTGTTGGCCGCTACTGGAATCGTTCTGTTTTGCGTTGGTCTGACCGCCAAAGTGATGAGCGGCGTGGCGATTTTTGGCGTCGCGGCACCCTTCGGCGGTTCGGCTTTTATGGCGGCGTGGCTCGGATGCGCGATTTTTGCGGTGGCGAGCCGCCGTGCGCCCCATTGAATTTCAAGTGACGAAGAATATGAATTGCTGTAACAAAAAATCCCTCGCGAGCGCGATTCTCTCCGTATTTATCGGTGGTGCGCCCATTCTCAGCCAGGCGGCGTCGCCGGTGTACCTCGTCACGACGGAGTCGCCGGATGTGATCGGCGAACTCGGTCAGACTTCGTCGGTTTACGAGGACACCATCTCCGATCTCGCGCGTGATTTCGACCAGGGCTACCGCGAAATGCGTCTGGCCAATCCCAAGGTCGATTCCTGGCTGCCAGGTGACGGTACCGCCGTGCTGGTGCCATCGATGTACGTGATTCCGCAGGCCCCGCGCGACGGAATCGTGATCAACATCGCCGAAATGCGTATGTATTATTTCAATGGCAAGGACGCGAGCGGCGCGAAACGCTTGATGACCTTCCCGATCAGCATCGGTCGAGAGCAGTGGGTTACCCCCAAAGGCCGCACGACGGTGGTCGGCAAGGTTAAAGATCCGGCCTGGCATCCACCCAAGTCAATCCGCAAGGAACACGCGGAAGAAGGCGACATCCTGCCGACTGTGGTGCCAGCGGGGCCGGACAATCCGCTCGGCACGCACGCGCTGATGCTGGGCATCCAGGGCTACCTGATTCACGGTACGGATAAACCTTTCGGCATTGGCATGCGTGTCACCCACGGCTGCATTCGTATGTATCCCGAAGACATCGTCACCATGTTCAACGCCACTAAGGTCGGGACGCCAGTACACATCGTCAACCAGCCTTACAAGGTGGGTCTCGCCAACGGCAACATCTATCTGGAGGTGCATCCGCATCTCGAAGAAGAGCAGGACAAGGCCGCCGAGGAGCAGTACTCCAAGGTGGTGAAACTGATTCTGGCTCGCGTGAAAGGTCAAGATGCGACGCTGGTGTGGGGCGACATCAAACACGCGCTGGAAAGTCCGACGGGCGTGCCGCAAGTGGTTGGCACCGCGCAGCCAAAACTCGGCACGGAAGCGGCACTCGACAGGTCAAGCCGACCCATCGCCGACAACTGAGCTGCCTGCCCCTCACCGCGCCGAATATCCGTCGGCGCGTGAATCTCAAATCCGTGATTTTCCGACCCTGAAAATGAAGAACCCCGCCGAAGCGGGGTTCCAGAACACAAAGTAACGGAGTCCGTTACTTCTTCATGATCTTCTCGAACACGCGGTCGAGGCGATCCTTGTTCTCGTTGCAGCAAGCCTGGGCAGCGTCGGCACCAGCCTTGGCAGCATCGGCAGTTGCCTGGGCAGCGGAGGCAGCAGCCTTCGCTTCCGTAGCAGCCTTCAGCGCAGCGGCGGCGTTGGCAGCAGCAGTCTTGGCATCGGACGAGGCGCTGGTGGCCTTGGCGTCAACAGCCGACAGCTGTTCCGGGGTCACCGTGGAGCAGGCACTGGTCAGGCCCAAAACGGCGCAAACCGCCGCAAGCTTCAATACATTGGTCATCGTGGTCTTCCTCCTAACTCGGGGGCTAGTTTATG
>CAMCBY010000079.1 GCA_945873015.1 Klebsiella pneumoniae | reverse complement strand
ACCTATGTGCTCGATACCAATGTTCTGATGCATGATCCGACGGCGCTGTTCCGCTTTGCGGAGCATCAGCTGTTCATTCCCATGGTGGTGCTCGAGGAACTCGACGCCAGCAAAAAAGGCATGTCGGAAGTGGCGCGTAATGCGCGCCAGGCGAGCCGCTTTCTCGATCAGATCATCGGCGACGCCGAAGCCGACGCGATCATTGCCGGCCTGCCGCTGGAAAACTATGCCAACCCGGGCGCGCAGGCCACGCCCATGGCCGGCAAGCTGTTTCTACAGACTACCCCGCTCAAAGTCGGCAATCTCGGCGGCATCGCCGCCAACACGCCGGATAACAGCATTCTCGAAACCGGCCTCGCGCTGCGCGCCGCAGGGGGTTACGGCAAGGTCATCCTGGTTTCGAAAGACATCAATCTGCGCATCAAGGCGCGTGTGCTCGGCATGCCGGCCGAGGACTATTACAACGACAAAGTCCTCGACGACATCGACCTGCTCTACACCGGCGCGCAGGAAATGCCGGCTGACTTCTGGGCGCGCTGTCAGAACGACGTCAAGTGCTGGAAGGAAGACAGCGGCACGTTCTACAGCATCCCGACCGGCATCGTCACGCCGGCCATTCCGAATGAATTTGTTTACGTCGCCAACGATGAAGCGCTGGAACTGGTGGTGGTGCGCGAAACGCAGGACAAACTGCTGCTGCGTCAGGTGCGCGACTTCCGCCAGCCGCGCAATTCGGTGTGGGGGGTATCGGCGCGCAACCGCGAGCAGAACTTCGCGCTCAATCTGCTCATGGACCCTGAAATCGAATTTGTGTCGCTGGTTGGCACTGCCG
Organism: Klebsiella pneumoniae; assembly: GCA_945873015.1. Classification (GTDB taxonomy): domain Bacteria; phylum Pseudomonadota; class Gammaproteobacteria; genus JADJYF01. The sequence goes on along the minus strand of CAMCBY010000079.1, from coordinate 10,743 downwards.
GTACCGGCAAGACCCTGCTGGCGCTCGCTGCGGGTCTTGCGCAGTGTATGGAGCAGCGCCGTTATCGCGAGATCATCATCACCCGTGTGACCATTCCGGTCGGTGAGGACATCGGTTTCCTGCCCGGCACCGAGGAAGAAAAGATGACGCCGTGGATGGGCGCGCTCATGGATAACCTCGAAGTGCTGTCGGAATCGGAGGAAGGCGGCGAATGGGGCCGCGCGGCCAGTAATGATCTGCTCCAGCATCGCATCAAGATTCGTTCGCTGAACTTCATGCGCGGTCGCACCTTTCTCAATCGTTACGTGATCATCGACGAGGCGCAGAACCTGACGCCCAAGCAGATGAAAACCCTCATCACCCGTGCCGGGCCCGGCACCAAAATGGTGTGCCTCGGCAACATCGGGCAGATAGATACGCCCTATTTGAGCGAAACCACCTCGGGCCTGACCTATGTGGTCGACCGGTTCAAGAGCTGGGAGCACGGTGGCCATGTCACTCTGCGTCGCGGTGAACGTTCGCGTCTGGCCGATTACGCCAGTCAGTATCTGTGATGCGGTCGGCGCCTGCGCGCGCCTTGCTATGATGACAGCGCGCGCCGTGGCGCGCGCCACGCCCGTGCTGTGTCGCGCAGCGCTCCCGTGCTTCGTGCGAGGATTCCATGGCCGGCATTTTCCACTTCTTCAGCGCACTGTCGGTGCAGGACTTCGCCCACGCCGTGGTGAGCGCCCTGCCCGGCGCGCGCAACGAGCATGAACAAGGTCAACTTCTCATTCTCGACCGCGCCGACCTGGCCCTGCAGCGCCACGGTTGGTGTTTGAGTCTCGCGCAGCACGGTCAAAGCGCGAGCCTCGAACTGCGTCAAATCGGCCACCAGGCCAGCTTCAGCGCTGCGACCACCCTGCCCGCGCCGCGTCGTGTGCGCGCAGTCCGCGCGCCGCGTTTGCAAGCGCGCCTCGAAAGTCTGCTCGGCGATGCAGCACTCGAGGTTGTGCAGCGCTGGCGCACGCTCGGCTTCCGGCATGCCTGTCGCAATGACGACGACAAGACCGAGTGCACCCTGCTTGCGCGCCAGTTTCAATTGACCGATGCGGATGCCGAGCCCGGTCCGCTGTTGATCGAGTTGATTCCCAAACGCGGATACGAGACTGAAACCCGCGCGCTCGTGCAGCGCCTGGTGCTGCCGTGGCGCGCGCTGGACCACGATCTGTTGCATGTGCTCAATGATCTGCAGGCAGCCCGTATCGCAACGCCCGCCGCTGTCCGGCCGCGCGTGCGTCGTGACCGTGCGCCGGTGGTGGTCGCACAGTTGTTGCTCGGACATTGCGCCACGCTCGACGTTTGCGCCGCCGCAGGTGGCATTGCGCCGGCAGTGGAGGAGCTGCACGACCTGCGCGTCGCCATGCGCCGCACGCGCTCGCTGTTGCGCGCCTTTCGGCGCACCTTGGGGCACGCACTCGAAAGTCATTTCAACGGTGAGTTTCGCTGGTTGTCGCGCGCCACCAGCCACCTGCGTGATATCGATGTGCTGGTCGCCGCCATCACCGCGCCCAGCCCCGATTATGCCGACCTCGCGAGTGAGGACCGCGCACGTATCGGCGCTCTGTTGGCGTGCGAACGCGAGCGCGGCGCCCGCCGCCTCGAGAAAGTGCTGGCCTCGCGGCGTTATGCGCGCGTGCGGCGCAGTTGGCCTGCGGCACTCGTGGCCGTGATAGAGCAGCACACCCCCGATGCGCCGCCCATCGCTGGCGCGGCCAATCAGGCTATCGTCAAAGCGTTGCGGCGGGTGCGGCGCGATGTCGCGACGGCCGAGGCCGGCTATTCGCCGGCCGCGCTGCATGAGCTGCGCAAACAATGCAAACGGCTGCGCTACCTCGTCGAGCCCTTCGCCAGCCTGTATCCTCGCCAACGTGTTGCCGCCGTGCAGGCGCAACTCAAACGTCTGCAGAGCATGATGGGTGAGATTTGCGACCGACATGCCCAGCTCGCGCTGTTGAAAGGCAGTTTGAGGCGGCGTGCGGCTGGCGATGCCGAACTGCGCCGCGCTTTGAAGCACGCGCGCAGCGTGTTGCGCGCGCGTCTCGCGGCGAGCGACGTTGAGGCGGTGCTGGAGGCACTGGCTGAATTCGACTCGAGCCGTCACCATGCGGCCCTCGACGCGCTGTTCCAGGCACCGGAGCCATGAAAGTCATTGCGACCTACAATCTGAAAGGCGGCGTCGGTAAAACCGCATGTGCGGTCAACCTCGCCTATATCGCCGCTGGCACGGGCCTGCGCGTGTTGTTGTGGGATCTGGATGCGCAGGGTGCGGCGAGTTTCTACCTGCGGGTGCGGCCCGGCGTGAGTGGCGGCGCGCACGCGCTGTTGGAGGACAAACGCGGTCTCAGCCGCGCCATTCGCGCTACCGATGTGCCCAATCTCGATCTGATCCCTGCCGATTTTTCCTACCGCAATCTCGACATCGAACTGCGCGACTACAAAAAAAGCACGCTGCGGCTGCGTCGTATGCTGCGCGAACTGGCCGACGATTATGATCTGGTGTTTGTCGATAGCGCGCCGAGCATGTCGACCGTTTCGGAAAACATCCTCAACATGGCCGACCTGTTGCTGGTGCCTTTGATTCCGACCCATTTGTCGTTGCGCGCCTATGAGCAACTGGTCGCGTTCCGCGCCGAACAGGCCGACAGCCACGCACGCATCCTGCCGTTCTTTTCGATGGTCGACCGGCGCAAGGGCCTGCACCGCAGCCTCATCATCGAGTTTGCGCAAAGCCACCCTGACCTGCTGCGCAGCTACATTCCCTACGCCGCCGAAGTCGAGCGTATGGGTGAACACCGTGCACCAGTCAATGCCTACGCCGACAACAGCGCCGGTGGGCGTGCTTTTCGTGCCCTGTGGGCGGCGCTCAGTGAACGACTGGAGGCCACCAGTCAGGTCGACGCGCGTGGCGACTGAGCACGAGCCGGCGCTGATCGCGCAGGCGCTCGCAGATCTCGTTGTATGGTCGCGCGAACTTGGTTTTCAGCAGTGCGCGGTCGCGCGTCTCGAACTTGACCGCGATAACGCTGAGCTGGCTGCCTGGCTGGCCGACGAATACCACGGCACGATGGGTTACATGCGTGAGCGTGCCGCCTTGCGCGCTGCACCGCAGGCGCTGGTACCCGGTACCTTGTCGGTGATTTCGCTGCGCATGAACTACCTGCCCGAGAGCCTCGCGCAAGCCAACGCACGGCTCGCCGACGGCGATACGGCGTATATCGCGCGCTATGCCCTCGGCCGCGATTATCACAAGACTTTGCGCCAGCGCCTGAAACAACTCGCCGAGCGTCTGCGCACCCTCATCGGCGCGTTTGGTTATCGCGTATTCACCGACAGCGCGCCGGTGCTGGAGCGCGCGCTGGCGCGCAACGCAGGCCTCGGCTGGATAGGCAAACACACCAACCTTATTGCGCGCCACGAAGGTTCGCTGTTTCTACTCGGCGAGATTTATACAGATATCGCGCTGCCGACCTCGAGCAGCGAAGAAAAGGATCATTGCGGCTCCTGCACGCGTTGCATCGAGGTCTGTCCGACGGCCGCCATCGTCGCGCCTTACCGGCTCGATGCGCGTCGCTGCATTTCTTATCTCACTATCGAAAGCAGCGCGCCTATCCCCCTCGCGTTGCGTGCGCCCATGGGTAACCGCGTGTTCGGTTGCGACGATTGTCAGTTGGTGTGCCCGTGGAACCGCTATGCGCGCAAGACCGAAGTGGCGGACTTCGCGCCGCGTTTTGGTCTCGACAGTGCGAGCTTGGTTGAGCTGTTCGCATGGAGCGAAACACAATTCGAAGAGCGCACGCGCGGCTCGCCGTTACGGCGCATCTCGCATGAACAATGGTTGCGCAATCTGGCAGTGGGGCTGGGCAATGCCTCGAGTTCAGCCGAAGTTCTGGCGGCACTCGCGGCGCGTGCGGAACATCCTTCAGCGCTGGTGCGTGAGCATGTGGCGTGGGCCCGCGAGCAACATCGCGAACGCCTGATGTCGCGCGGGTAAAACCGAGCTTACGAGCCCGGCGTCGGCGCAGCCTCCTTGCCGGGTGGCGGCAGATGTTCGGCGAAGCCGCGGATGCGGCGCGCGACTTCGACTTCATAGCCGATATAGCGGTGATCGGCACCGCTCAGCACCACCTGTCGATAAACTTCGAGATTGGCGCGGCTCGCTTCCTGTTTCCGTTCGTCGGCCTTGGCGAGCGAGAGCCGCTCGCGGGCCGGATTGACGTCGAGCAGAGGCAGCTTGCTGTCACCTATCTGACCGCTCCACGGGCCGAGCGCTGCGACCGCTGCCACTTCGCCGGCTGCCGTCGCCACTTCACGCGCGAGTTCGACGCTGCCGGCACGGCCCACCACCACGGTCGCGGGGGATTGTTGTTTGGCCAGGTATTCGAGACCTTTTTTGGCCCGCTCAAGGGCCTGGTCGTGGGTTTCGTCGTATTGTTTGAGGGTCGCGACCGCCGTCAGCAAGGGGGTCTGCACCGCCAGCACGCTCCAGCCGCCGCCCGGCAGTTCAGCCAGTGCTGCGGCAATGACGGCGTCGTCACCGATAAAACGGCCGGGCGCCGGGATAAACAACACCGCACCCTTGGCCGGCAGTTTGGTCGCCGCGCGGTAACGCGCCAGAATTGGCTGCGCATCGTCACCGAGCTTCAAGAAATCGCCGGGCAGGGTTTTCGCTTCGAGGCGGGCCAGCAGCAGCGGCTCGGGTGCCGAGGGCATGGCCTTGTCGATGGGTGGCGCAGCGGCATCTGCGGCCGGTGCCGCGCCAGCGGCGGCCGGCGTGGCATCCGTGGCAGGTGCAGCAGCGGCAGCATCGGCCGGCGCAGCCGCCGGTGTCTCGGCAGGCGGCGGGTCAGCGGCCCTCGCCACTGTCATGCCGAGCGCCAGCGCCAGCGCGGCGCAGGGCAGGGCAGGGTAAAACGACGGTGCTGTGAGTTCGACATGCCCGCTTTAGCGGCCGGTGCGTGGCCGCGCCTGAGTGCGGGTGCGCGGTCCGAGACTATCGGTTAGAGTGCGCCGCGCTGCGGCTGTGGCCGCCAGCATCCCTCAACGCCTGCGGAAAGCCCCCATGACATTCCAAGCTTTTATTGCGCCTTCCATTCTGTCTGCCGATTTCGCGCGCCTCGGCGAAGAAGTCGCGGCGGTCGTCGCCGCCGGCGCCGACCTCGTGCATTTCGACGTCATGGACAACCACTTCGTGCCCAATCTCACCATCGGGCCGATGGTATGCAAGGCCCTGCGCGACTACGGCATCAGCGCGCCCATCGATGTGCATCTCATGGTCTCGCCGGTCGACCGCCTGATCGGCGAGTTCGCCGATGCCGGTGCCGATTACATCACCTTCCACCCCGAAGCCAGTGCTCACATCGACCGCAGCCTGCAACTCATCAAGGAGCGCGGCCTGAAAGCCGGTCTGGTGTTCAATCCCGCCACGCCACTCAGTTATCTCGAGCATGTCATGGACAAAATCGACATGGTGCTGCTGATGTCGGTCAACCCGGGTTTCGGTGGTCAGGCCTTCATTCCCTCGGCGCTGCCCAAACTGCGCGCCGCACGCGCCATCATCGACCAGAGCGGATTGCCGATACGGCTTGAAATCGACGGTGGTGTGAAGGCCGACAACATCGGCGCAATCGCCGCCGCCGGCGCCGATACGTTTGTGGCCGGCTCAGCCATTTTCGGCAAGGGCGACTACGCGACCACCATCGCCGCGCTGCGCGCCGCGATCGCCGCCGGCGCATGAGCGGTGTGACCGGCCTCGTGCTGTTCGATCTCGACGGCACCCTGGTCGACAGCGCACCGGACATCGCCGACGCCGTCGATATTGCGCTTGCCGCCTGCGGTCGCGCGCCACTCGGTGAAGCGGTGGTGCGCGGTCTCATCGGCAATGGTGCGGTGCGGCTCATACACCGTGCTCTGACCGGCAGTCATGATGCCGATGCGGACCCGGCGCTACACGCTGCGGCCTATCAGCAATTCGTCGATGCCTATCAGCCGCGCGTGTTCCGCCGCACACGATTGTTTGCCGGCGTCGAGGACGTCCTCACCGGTCTTGCCGCCGCCGGTTGGGTGCTCGGTTGTGTGACCAATAAACCCGCCCGTTTCACCCTGCCGCTGCTGGCGGCGGCAGGCATCGCCGAACGTTTCGCCGTGACCCTGTCGGGCGACAGCCTGGCGCGCAAAAAACCCGACCCGGCGCCGATTCTGCATGCCGCGGCGAGCGTCGATGTGGCGCTGTCGAAGGTCGTGATGGTGGGCGATTCGATCACGGATTTACGCGCCGCGCAGCAGGCAGGCGTGCGTGCGGTGTGCGTGAGTTTCGGCTATCACGGCGGCGAAGATCTCGCTGCCGAGGGCGCCGACGCGGTAATCGACGAGATGCGCGCGCTGTTACCCTTGCTCGGGATAAGCCCGGTGTAGGTGCGAATTTATTCGCACATTAAATTCCGCACCCCGACGCACAGGCCGCACCCGATAGTGCGCACGACCCGACCCCTACCAGGCGCTCGCCACCGTTGCCGGGTCGCCATCACACAGGGCCAGGGCGAATCCGGTGGAATGAAACACCAGCGCTGAGATCTCATTCCCGACATGGGTGCGATGGCCATAAACCCAGGCACCCGCTGCGGCACTGTCCAGCACCAGCACGGCGAACACCGCATATCGCACATAGGGATGACGCAGACGGTCGAGCAGACCGGCGATGTCGGTGCCGAGCCCGTGATTCACAGTACGGGTGCGTGGCTTGATGCCGAGCCAGCCCTTGACCCGCCGCCAGGCTTCAATGATCTGCATGGCCAGCGCCAGAGCGACCACACAACAAGTCATGGCTCAAGCTCGCCGCGGGCGCGCAGATGGGCGGGTACTGGCGGCATGCTGAAAAAAATCTCACTTTGACGGGCGACGCCCGATGCTAGCGCTGCCACGCCGTCAGGCGCAACGGCGCGGGTATTTTTTGTGTGGGCGCGGGTCAGCGTGGCGCTGGTGCGCGATCGCAGTGGTGAGCCGCTTTGCCACGTCGCCCAGGTGCAAGACATCGATGCGCGGCGTCGCGCCGAAGCCGGCCTCAGGGCGGCAAAACAAAGGGCTGAATACCGCGAGCGCGAAAAATCCCTGCTGCTCGAGCAACTCAACGAAGCGCAGCGCATCGCCAGGATTGGTTACCGGAGTCTCGACAGACTGACCAGCGCGGCGTGGTGGTCGGATGAGATGTATCGCACCTTCGCGGTCGATCCGGCGATGACAGTGCTGGTGCGCGAATTGCTGGCGGACGACCACGTGAAGGTTGACATAGCGACCGACCCCGGCGAGGCGCTGGCCATGCTGCGCGCAACAATCGATGACTTTGATCTCGTCATCACCGACTTCAACATGCCGGGTTTGTCCGGTCTCGAGTTGGCACGCGAGGTGGCGCAACTGCGCCCCGACCTGCCGGTGGTGGTGACGTCCGGTTATGTCATACCGGCCTTGCAGGAAGCTGTCGATAACGGCCTCATCCGCACGCTGGTCAACAAGGTCGAAACCGTTGAGGTGTTGCCGCGTCTGGTGCGCGAAATCCTCGCCAGCCTGCCGCCTCCTCGCGCCGCGCGCCCGCACTGACACCCTGGCGGTGAATAGGCGCGCCGCGTCGGTGCGTGCTAGCGTGTTCGGGTGCCGCGATTGTCGCCGGCATACGACGACCAGCAAGGGGGGAGCATGGCCGGACCGCTGCAACATGTGCTTGGCGATCTGAAAGTATTGGACTTCACGCGCGCACTGGCCGGTCCGACGGTGACACGCATGTTCGCCGAGATGGGTGCACAGGTGATCAAGGTCGAGTCAGCCCCGAGGGGCGATCTGACGCGCAACATGTCGAAAGTGCGCAACGAGCGCAGCCTCTATTACGTGCAGCAGAATTTAGGCAAACAGAGCCTGTGCGTTGACCTGCGCGACCCGCGCGGCATGGCACTCGTCGCAGCCTTGATCCCCAAAGTCGATGTGGTGGTGGAGAACTTCAAGCCCGGCACGTTTGCCGCCATGGGGCTCGGCTACGAGCGCCTGAAGGAGATGCGCGAGGACATCATCCTGTGTTCGGTGTCGGCTCTCGGCCAGAGCGGGCCGCTTGCGCATCTGCCCGGTTACGACTTCATCGCGCAAGGTTATTCCGGTGTGACTTCGCTGATCGGCGATGCCGGCGGTCAACCCTATATCCCACCGGTTGGCATCGGTGATGTCAGCACCGGCGTGCACGGTGCACTGGCGGTGCTGGCGGCACTGCGTTATCGCGACCGCACCGGCATTGGTCAGCACCTCGACATTGGCCTGCTCGATGTCTATTACCACTGTCATGAAGTGACGGTGCATCAATGCAGCGCCAGTGATGGCGCACTGAAACCCACCCGTAACGGGCCGCATTTAAATTACATCTGCCCGGCCGGGGTGTTCAAGGCCAACGGTGGCTGGGTGGTGATCATGGCCTTCCTGCATCACTGGAAGGATTTATGTACGGCCATGGGCCGACTCGACCTCGTGGAGCATGAATACCTCGGCAATGACGCCGGCCGCCTCGCGCATCGCGACGAAGTGGTCGAGATTCTTGAAAGCTGGCTGGCGACTTTTCCCGACCGTGACACCGCCGTCGCCCATATGCACGCGCACCAGGTGCCGGCGTCGCCGGTGTTGTCCATCGAAGAGACCTTGAGCCATCCGCACCTGCTGGCGCGCGGCACCGTGCGCACCATCACCGACCCGGTCGCCGGCACCTTTCAGATCCCCGGCATGCCGCTCAAATTCTCCGCGTTTCCCGACGACCTCGAACTCACCGCGCCGACCATGGGCCAGCACAATGCCCAGGTGCTGCGCGAATGGCTGGGCATGAGTGACGAAACAATCGCCGAGCTGCACGGCGCGAATGTGCTGCAGCGAAGTGACTTTTGAAACGCTGCGACTGCAAAATCCCTGAGGAGTTTTTATCCATGGCGAGCGCCGAAATCATCAAACTCAAAGGCCTGTTGCGCGACAAGGCCCTGCCCCCTGAGACTTCCATCGCACAACGCCGCGCGCTGATGGAGAAACTCTCGTTTCGGGTCGCCGAAGACATCGCGGTGGAAACGTCGACCATCAACGGCCGCGGCGCCGAAATCCTGCGAGCGCCGGGCGTGGACAGCGCCGAGCTGCTTTTATATCTGCACGGCGGCGGTTATGTGATGGGCTCGCCCAACACCCACCGCGCGCTGGCGGGTGAAGTGTCGCGCGCCGCCCACGCGGCGGTGCTGATACCTGATTACCGGCTCGCGCCGGAAGCCCCCTTTCCGGCTGCGGTTGAAGACGCGGTGGCTGCTTATCAGTGGCTGCTTGCGCAGGGCCATGACCCGCAGAGCATGGCGATTGCCGGTGATTCCGCTGGCGGCGGCCTGACCGTCGCCACGCTTATCGCACTGCGCGATGCCGGCTTGCCGCTGCCGCGCTGCGCGGTATGCCTGAGCCCGTGGTCAGACCTCAATTGCAGCAATGCGTCCTACCAGACCCGCGCCGCCGCCGACCCGATGATTACCACGGCCGACATCACCCTGATGGCCACCGCCTATCTCAACGGTGCCGATGCAAAATCTCCGCTCGCCTCGCCCAATCGTGCTGCGCTTGACGGCCTGCCGCCGCTCTTGATCCACGTCGGTCGTGACGAAGTGCTGCTCGACGATGCGGTGGTCTTGCATGAAGCGGCGCGCTCAGCGGGGGTCGCCAGCACGCTTGAGATCTGGGACGACATGATTCATGTCTGGCACGCTTTCCACCCCATGCTGCCGGAAGGCCGACAGGCCATCGCGCGTATAGGCGAGTACCTGCGTGCGCAATGGCGCAGTTGAACCGCGCGTGTGGAAGGATTTGCGCCTATAGAGGGGCTTGGACGGCGTAGGGCGCGCCTCGTTTTGCCGCTGGGGTCGGGCACAGCACGATAATCATCATTGCGTGCCGTTGCGTACAGACACGCACGTCCTTGGTCAGTCATTGTCCTCCCATACGAGCCTTTGCCAAACATGCGCCTCATGAATCTGCCCTTCATTCTCGCCATTGCCGTGTTCATTACCGCCATGCCCGCCCACGCCATCGAAGAGCCTGACTTTGAAATCATCCGCAAAATCGGTGAGATTGAATTGCGCCAATACGCGGCTTACGTGGTGGCAGAGGTCGTGTTGCCGGGCTCTGTCAAGGACACTGGCAACCAGGGGTTTCGCATCCTGGCGGGCTACATCTTCGGCAAGAACAAGGGCGACAAAAAGCTCGCCATGACGGCGCCCGTCACGCAGGCGGCGGCACCCGTCAAACTCGCCATGACCGCACCGGTGACGCAGAGCGCGGTGCCCGGCGCCTATCGAGTGCAGTTCGTATTGCCCAAGGGCGTGACCCTTGAGACCGCACCGGCCCCCATCGACCCGCGCATCGTGCTGCGGCAGGAACCAGCCAAGCAGGTGGCGGTGATTCGTTATTCCGGTCTGTGGTCGGATGCCAATTACAACCAGCATCTCGCCGAGGTGCAGCAGACCTTGAAGACCGCCGGCCTGGCGTGGTCCGGCGAGCCGGTCTATTCACGATATAACCCGCCGTTCACGCCCTGGTTCATGCGCCGTAATGAAATCTGGCTGGAGCTTGCCGCCGAGGCGGGTCCGCCCGCCAACTGACGGCAAAACGCAGGCGCCAGACCGCCCGGGCGCACTCAGCCCTCGCGCAACTCAG
>CAMCBY010000078.1 GCA_945873015.1 Klebsiella pneumoniae | reverse complement strand
CCGTCATGCAGCAGGTGTTGAAAGGCGAGAGCGCCGCTTTTGACGGCGAGTTTTTCAAAGTCACCACCGACATGCTCCTGCAGTTCGCACCGGTGCAACGCGAGCTGCCGATATTCATCGGCAGTTGGGGCCCGCAGATGGCGGAACTTGCGGGCGAGATTGCGTCCGGGCTGAAAGCCGACTGCACTTGCAACCCTGAATATCTGCGCAGCCTGGTGGCGCGTATGCACGCTGGCGCAGCGCGGGTGGGACGTGATCCGGCGATGCTCGAGATGAGTGTCGGCCCGCTGTGTTCCATAGCCCTCGAGCGCGAACAACCGCGCCGCGAAATGCGGCGTTTCCTCGCCATGTATCTGCCCTATCTTGAACCGATGACGAGCGCCGCCGGTATCAGCGCGGCTGAAGCGGCCGCGCCGGCGCAAGCGATGGCGCGCGGTGACCTCGACGCTGTCGATAGCTTGGTGTCCGACGCAGCGCTGAAAGCCTTTTCATTGACTGGCACGCCCGACGATGTGATCCCGCAAATTGAGGCGCTGATCGCCGCCGGTGCCACCCATGTCGCATTTGGCCCGCCCCTCGGGCCGGATTTTTATGCCGCGCTCGAACTTATCGGCCGCCGCGTGCTGCCCTATTTCCGAGCCTGACCTTGTCCGCGAAAGGAACCACGCCATGCAAGCTCGTAATACCCAACTGCTGCGCGACTATCCCGTACTGTGGAGCAGTCATAACGTCGATGGCGTTCTGCAATTGTTCAGTGATGACTGTTGTTATGAAGACGCGGTGCTCGGCTGGATACATCGAGGCAAGCCTGAGTTGCGCGAATTCGCCGCGGCGGTATTCACCATGCATCCCGACTTTCGCCTGAATTATGTCAGCGCATTCGCCAACGACACGCGTGGCGCCGCCGAATGGATCATCGAGGCGAGTTTTGAAGGTGACTTTGAAGGTGTGCCGGTGGCGCGCAAACCGGTGACCTTTCGCGGCGCGACCTTGTTTGAATTTCGCGACGGACTCATCTTCCGCAACACCGATTTCTGGGACTACGCCGACTGGATGCGTCAGCTTGGCGTGATGACTTTACGCTCGACACTCAAACCCGGTGCACATTAAAGACACGCCGACAATCTACCGTGAGGTCATGAATATTGTGGGTCAGACTTCAGTCTGACATTTTTCCGCACTATACAAAGCGCCCCTGAATGTCCGACTGAAGCCGGACCCACAGAAGAAGGGCTAAGGACTACCGGTAGATGCGAATTCATTCGCATCTACCGGTAGTCAGAAGCGGTCGCTAGCGCGCGAATACAGCACGCGCCCAGCTGCAGGCATCGTCGACTGCGGCAGTCGCCTTATCGACCACGCCGGGAAAGAAAAAGAATCCGTGGTTGACCCCCAGCCAGCGCTGCATGGCGACCGGCACGCCGGCGCGCACCAGCGCCATCGCATATTCTTCGCCCTCATCGCGCAGCGGATCGTATTCGGCGGTCGCGACCAGCGCGGGCGGTAAACCGGCGAGACTCGCCGCGCGCAAGGGTGCAGCGCACGCATCCTCGCCTTCGTCGTCGTGATTGAGGTAATGGTCCCAGTAGTAGCGCATGCCGTCGTGGGTCAGGCCATAACCCTCACCATTACTCGTCATCGATGGCAGCGCCGCACTGTAGTGTGCGGTGACCGGATAAATGAGCATCTGCCCGCACAGCGCCGGGCCCCCTTCATCCCGCGCGCGCAGCGCCGTCACCGCCGCGAAATTTCCGCCAGCGCTGTCGCCCGCCACCATGATACGACCCGCATCGCCGTTCAAAACGCCAGCATGGGCCGCGACCCAGCGCGTCGCCGCCAGACAATCATCAATGCCGGCCGGAAACTTATGCTCCGGTGCCAGACGATAATCGACCGAGACCACCACGCAGGCCGCGCCCGCGCACAGATTGCGCGCCAGGCCGTCGTGGGTATCGAGACTGCACAATACGAATCCACCGCCGTGAAAAAACACCATGAGCGGAAAGGGCCCGTGCCCTAACGGAGTGTAGATACGCAGGCGCAGTGCGCCACCCGGGCCATCGATGACTTGTTCACGCACATCGGCCAGCGCCGGCTTGCGCAGGCCGGGCACCTCGCGTGCTGCCATCAAGGTGCGTGCGTCGGCGATGGATAAAGTATGAATGGCGGGCAGCTTGGCGCGGGCTTCGAGCAGACGCTGAATTTGCGGATCGACGGGCATGGCATGGCTTCCTCGGTGCGAGTGTGGATACCAGCATAAGGGCAGCGTGGCGCCGATACGAGTGCGGTCGCAGTTCAGGAAAAATCACCGTAGCGCCTCGCAGAGGCATCAAGTAGAGTCCCTTCGGCCTGGCGTTCCTGCACGCCACTCGCAATGTATGGCAGGGCAATACGACCGCGCTGCGCCGTAAACGCCCGAGGCCATGCCGAAGACAGACAAGAACGAGGGGAGACAGCATGAAACGGGTATCACGGGCATGGTTTGTATCGCTGCTGCTGCTGGCCTGCACGGCGCAGGCCGCAGACACCAACGTCGATGATAAATATCTTGAGAGTGGCGGCGACGGCTCGAACTGGCCGGCCTACGGCCGTACGTCGACCGAGCAGCGTTACAGTCCGCTCGATACGATCAACGCCGGCAACGTCAAACAACTCGGTATCGAATGGGTGACTGAACTGCCCAACGAACGCTCGCTGATAGCCACGCCGCTCGCCGTCGATGGTGTGCCGTATTTCACCGGCAGCTACAGCCGTACTTATGCCGTCGATGCACGCAGCGGCAAACTGCTCTGGCAATTCGACCCGCAGACCATCGAGCGCGCCGGCGACCGCTTGCGCATCATGTGGGACATCAACCGTGGCCCGGCCTACTACAAGGGCAAGGTCATCATCTCGACCGTCGATGGCCGACTGGTGGCCATCGATGCCAAGACCGGCAAACAGTTGTGGGAAACCATGACAGTCGACCCGCGCAAGTCCTATTACGTCAATGGCGCGCCGAAGGTCTTCCGCGACAAGGTCATCATCGGCAACGGCGGTACCGAACACGAAGCGGCGCGTGGTTATGTGACCGCCTATGACGTCAACACCGGCAAACAGGCGTGGCGTTTTTATATCGTGCCCGGCAACCCCAGTGACGGCTTCGAGAACAAGGCCATGGAGATGGCGGCCAAGACCTGGACCGGTGAATGGTGGAAACACGGCGGTGGCGGCAATGTCTGGAACGGCATGACCTACGATGCCGAATTCAATCAGGTGTTGATCGGTACCGGCAATGGCTCACCGTGGAATCAGAAGATTCGCAGCCCCGACGGCGGCGACAACCTGTTCCTGTGTTCGATAGTCGCGGTCGATGCCGACACCGGCGAATACAAGTGGCATTACCAAACCAATCCCGGCGAGACCTGGGACTACAACGCCAACATGGACATCGTGCTGGCCGACGTGCAGTACGGCGGCCAGACCATCAAGGCCATGTTGCAGGCGCCCAAGAACGGATTTTTCTACATCATCAATCGTGCCAATGGCGAACTGTTGTCGGCAGAGAAATTCGGCAAGGTGACGTGGGCCGAGCGTATCGACCTCAAGACCGGCAGGCCGGTCGAGATCCAGGGCTCGCGTTACGAAGACGGTGAGGAAATGGTGTGGCCAGGGCCGTGGGGCGCACACAACTGGCATGCGATGTCCTACAACCCGAATACCGGCCTGGTCTATATCCCGGCCTTCGACATGCCGGGGCTCTACATCGACAAGGGCATGGATATCAAACACTGGCAGTCGCCGCGTTTCCGCGTCGACCCGGGTGTCGAGTTCAAGGGCGAAGACGTGCCGAAAGACATCGCGAGTGCACAACTGCTGGCCTGGGATCCGATCAAACAGCAGAAAGCCTGGTCGCATAAGCTGCCGCCGATGTGGAATGCCGGCACCATGACCACCAAGGGCAATCTGGTATTTCAGGGCCGCGCCGACGGCGAGTTCGTGGCCTACGACGCCCGCAACGGCGAACAACTGTGGTCAGTCAACGTCGGCTCCGGTATTTCGTCGGCGCCGATCAGCTACAGCGTCGATGGCAAACAATATGTCTCGCTGCTGGTCGGCTGGGGCGGTGGCGGCACCATCCTGGGCTCGCTGGCCGCGCAACACGGCTGGAAATACAAGGCCCATCCGCGCCGCCTGTTCACCTTCGCGCTTGATGGCAAGGTGGCGATGCCGCTGTCGCCGCCACCAGCCCTCGCGCAGCCCATCGACCCGCCGGACTTCAAGATTGATCCGGCCCTGGCCGAGCGCGGTCGTGAACTGTTCGCACGCTCCTGTCTGTACTGTCACGGCGCCGGTATGGTGGCGGGCGGCCAGGCCCCCGATCTGCGCGAATCAGCGATTGCCACCAGCCGCGATACGTTCAAATCCGTGGTGCTGGACGGCGCCAAGCGCGTGAATGGTATGCCGCCCTTCCAGGAACTGAAGGACGAAGACATCGACGGTTTGATGCACTTCATCCGTCAGCGCGCGCGCGAAACCAGGCTGCCGCAGAGCGCCGCGAAATAATCACGTGCAAGCGGGGCGATTCCTGTCGCCCCGCCGGTGTGGATTGAATGAGAGACGGTCTCAAACTCGCACTTCGGGTCAACCGGCTGGTTCGTCCAGATCATTGTGGGTCAGACTTCAGTCTGACACTGTCGTGACGGCTTATCACCGCCAAGCGCCTGTGAATGTCAGACTGAAGTCTGACCCACAGAAGATCAAATGCCGATGACGGGTTTGAGATCTATACCCAATTAATTCGCACCTATGTGAAAGACAGGCGCTCGCCTAGGGCGCGGGCATGCTACCCGCCAGCATCTCATCAATGCTGACAAACGTCGCGCTCTCGGGATCCATGCCGCTGGCGGCAAACCATACCCGGTCGCGGGCGGTCTGCTGGGCGCCGTGTTCGACGATGGTATCGAACAAATTCGCGCGAAATGTACTGTCGCCATCCTTACCGCTGGCGCTGACGAGCCTGTCTATGGCGGCGGCCAGCAGCGCGCGCTGCTGGGCGGCAGGGCTCTCGCTGCCATCCAGATTCTGCATACACTCGCCAAGATCTGCGGCGGCCTGCACAGTCGCCGCGCCGCCCGCAGCGGCTGTCAGCAACTGCGCGGCGAGCGCCTTGGTGGCATTGAGCGTCATCTGGTCATAAGTCTCTGCGTGCCGCCAGTGTTGGCCCAGCAGACCGAGATGGGCGAGCAATAGCTGCGCTTGCTCACGCGCCAGATCGTTACCCTCGGCAATCGCCGGCAGGATCACTTCCTGCAGCGCTTTGGTCATGGTCTGCAAACGCAGTTCTATGCTCGGCATCATGACGGTCTGGCACTCTTGAGATAAATCGCGATTTCGTTCAGCACCAGATGGCCGACCGACGCCAGCCAGCTCAACAGTATGTCCTGGTGATTATTGCCGCTCTCCGCCACGCGCAGACAACTGGCAAAGGTATGCACCACAGATTTCCACGCATTGAGCACTTCGTAATAGTGCAAGGTGCGCGCATCGATACTGCGTCCGGACAGCGTCTGGTAGCGCTCTAGGAAGTCTTCGCGGGTGAACAATCCACAGCACAGGAATCGTCCCTGTTCATCGACGCGCCCGAACAGCTTCTGGGTGACGTAAGCAATGTCTTCATGGAAGTCGCCAATATGCGCCAGCTCCCAGTCGAGCACGGCGGTCATCTCGCCGCTGCGTTCATCGAACATAAAATTGCCCATACGATAGTCGCCGTGCACAAAACACCATTGCGTGCACGACGGCGCGTTCTCGCGCAGCCACTGGCGCACCAGACTCGCGAGCGGGATCTGTTCGAGCGCATCGTGTAACCAGATGCGCTCATACCAGTTGCAATGCCATAGCGCGGCCTGTTGTGGGTAGGCGTCGGGCGCCTGAAAGCTCGGTAAGTGGGCGGCGCGCCAATCGAGTCGATGAATGGCGATGAGATTGGCGAGGAACTGCGGCGCGATGCTGTCGACCGCCGCGCCGTAATTGGTGCCGATGCCGCTGACGCCACTGCCACCTTGTGCGCTCGGCCGCGTCACGCCCTCGACAAAGCTGGTGATGAGTGCCGACTGGCCGAGGTGTTCGCCTTCCTGATCGAGATACCGCACCTGCGGCACCGGCACCGTGCCGCGCACCGCGTTGATAGCTTCCGCCTCACGTTGGCGACTGGTCTCGATGATGCTTTCGAGCGGGTCCATGCGCAGCACCAGACGCTCGGGCGTGTCGAGTGCCGCGTGGTGCAGGGAGAAACAGAACATTTCTTTCGATGCGCCGCCTGCGAGACGACGCAAGTCTGCCACCACCACTTCGCGATGGCCATGCGCGGCAAACAGTCGCTCCAGCCCACTGCGCACCTGCGAATCGCTACGCGCTGAATAAGGGCCTTGCTCGCGTTTGCGCAAGGTGCGTTCGAGCACGGCGATGATGGCGGGCTCGATGTCGTCAACCGCGTGGGCGGCGCTCGCGGGCTGGCGCGGGTTCGATGCAGTGGATGTCATGGGCAGTGATTAAATCCTTGGGGCTTCAAGCCGCGGCGGGTAACGGCTGCGCCGCCGGAGCGTCGAAGTCGATCGCACGGCGCGGGTCAATACACAGCCACAGCAGCGCGCCGAGCAGACTCAAAGCGCTCATCACATACAACGCAACATGCCAGCCATAGGTCTGGCCGAGATAGGGCGTGAGGGTCGGCGATACTGCGCCGCCGAGATTACCGCCCATGTTCATAACCGCCGAGGCGGTGCCGGCATAACGATAGGCGAGATCGATGGTGGTTGCCCAGAACGCAGCAACACTCAACACCAAGGTGCCGGTGCTGGCGGACAGCAGCACCACCGACCACACCGCGTTGTCGGTTGCGGCGCCACTCGCGACCAGCAACGAAGTCAGCAGCATGGTCACCGCACCGATGCCGCTGCGGCTCCAGCGCGCGCTGTAACGACGCCCCACGGCATCGCTCAGCCATCCTCCGAGCGGTGCCGCCACCGCCATGGTCAGAAACGGCGCCATGGTGAACAAGCCGCCACGTTCGAGCGTGAAGTGGCGCACATCGACCAGGTACAGATAGAACCACGCGAAATAGAAATAGACGTTGTAACCGAGCACACCGTAAGCGGCCGCCAGACACCATAGATCCCGCGAGCCGAAAAGTTTCCGCCACGGCACCTGCCCAGGTATACGCGCGACATCGTCGTTGAGTTGTCCATGGGCTATCAGCGCGCGTTCCGCAGCGTTGACGCGGGCGTGCTGGTCGGGGCTGTCGGTGGTCAGCCACACCCATATCACGGCCACCACCAGACCCGCCGCACCAGCGCCATAAAACGCGTCGCGCCAGCCATAGTGGGTCATGACCCACACCACCAGTGGCGGTGTCAGGGCCGCGCCTATCGATGTGCCACTCAAAGTCAGGCCGGCCGCGAGCCCGCGCTCGCCGCGCGCCGACCAGTTGGCGACCATACGATTGCCGTTGGGTGGCGCCGCCGCTTCGCCGATGCCTATCAATGCACGCACCAGCGCAAATGAACCGACCACACCGAGTAGCGAAGCCAGATAACCATCGCCGGCCAGCGCCGTCAGGGCAGTGAATGCCGACCACCACACGATGGCCCACGCCATGACCTTACGCGGCCCGAAACGATCGCCTAGCCAACCGCCCGGGATCTGGGCCAGGGCGTAGGCGAGCAGGAAGGCGCTGAAGATAACGCCGAACTCGATCTGCGTGAGATGGTATTCAGGCATGATGAATTTGGCCGCGATGGAGATATTCACGCGATCGAAGAACATCAACACGTAAACCAGAAAGATCAGCGCAATGATGCGCCAGCGCACCCGGCTCGGCGTTTGTACCTCAGTCATGCGCCCCACTCCCCACCTCAAGACAAAAGGACCGCCCACTGTAGGTGCGATTTTAATCGCACATTAGAACAGCGCTCTTAAGCTCCTGCAGTAAACGCCCCGCGATACCGCGCGCCACAGTGGGAGCCCGGCAGCCGGTCGTGGCCGAAGATTTTGTGGCGCAGGGTGCCGGGTGTGTACTCATGGCGCGCAAGACCACGCCGCCGCAGCTCCGGCATCACGTGTTCAATAAATTCCAGATAGCTGCCGGGGATGGTTGCATTGATGACGTTGATACCATCGATACCCGCCGCCTGCCACACCGCGAGTGCGTCGGCTATCTGCTCCGGGGTGCCGCTGACGCGGCTGCTGCGGCTCGCCAACACCCCGATGTCGCGCACTTTCGGCACGCGGTCGGGCACCGCCGCGCGCACCCAGTCGAGCAGGCTCTTGGCGCTCTCGGTCTCGAGTTCGTCGATAGGCTGATCAAGCGATTCGGCGCCAAGATCGATATCCATCACGCCGCCGAGATGGGCAATCATCGCTTCGTAATCGATGTTTTCATCGAGTTCACGATCTTTGCGTCTGACTTCTTCTTCGGTGCTGCCAATCACAAACGACAAACCCTGAAAGAATTTGATGTCGCCCACGCTGCGACCAAACTGCGGCAACAGCGCGCGAGTGGCGGCGATGACCTGGGCGGCCAGCGCCGGCGTTGGCACGATCAGGAACTGTGCTTCGGCATGGCGCGCGGCAAAACGCATCCCGGCCGGCGACGAGCCGGCCTGGAACAGCAGCGGCGTGCGCTGCGGCGAGGGCGCCACCAGATGCGGTCCCTCGACTTTATAGCGCGGCCCGACATGGTTGATACGATGCACACGCGCCGGGTCGCCGTGCATACCGCTCACGCGGTCCTGCAGCAACGCACCTTCGTCCCATGATCCTTCCCATAGCTTGTAGGCGACATCGACATATTCCTCGGCCCAGGCATAACGATCGTCATGGGAGGTGAGATTGTCGTAGCCGAAATTGCGCGCGCCGTTCGGCAAGGCGTTGGTGACGATATTCCAGGCGATGCGGCCGTCGCTGGCGTGATCGAGTGTGGACATTTTGCGCGCAAAGCTGAAGGGGTGGTCCTGCACGATACTGCTGGTGATGGCCATCCCGAGATGCTCGGTATTGCAGGCCAGCGCCGACAGGATCACTGCCGGGTCGTTGCTCGGGATCTGCAGTCCCACTTCGACATGTTTACGAAAGGAGCCGCCGATGCGGGTATAGGTGCCGTGAATGTCTGCAAAGAAGATTACGTCGAACAGACCGCGCTCGAGTTCACGCACGAGATCTATCCACAGCTTGAGTGAGTTGAAACCGAGCTGGCCGCCATCCGGCCGCCGCCACAGCCCGTGCAGGATATGGGAGGCGGTATTCATCACGAAAGCGGAAAACATCAATGGTGTCGGCATGCACTCCCCCGTTTGCGGCTGCAGAATCGCGGGCCGCCCGGATAGCAGCCGGGGTCATTATTGCGCAGCCGACGATACCTTCATCACACCCGTAGGAGGGGGGCAGTGCCAGCGTCGGCGGCAAGCGCCGGCAATCTATCAGGATAGCTGAACTCTGAGCGGCACCCGCGCAACAAACGCTTCGGCGGTGAGCGGCTTGCCGAGCAGAAAACCCTGGCCTAAATCACAGTGATTATCACGCAGGAACTCGAGCTGCCCTTCGGATTCGATGCCTTCAGCGACCACCTTCATGCGCAGCTTGTGTGCCATCGCGATAACGGCCGCCACAATCTCGGCGTCATGGCGACTGGTCTCGACGCGTTGCACGAAAGATTTGTCGACTTTCAGTACATCGATAGGCAGGTCTTTTAGATATCCCAGCGAACAATAGCCGGTGCCAAAGTCATCAATGGCGATGGATATACCGAGGGCCTTGAGCTGCTCGAGCACGGTGCGGGTCTGTTCCATGTTTTCCATCAACAGGGTCTCGGTGATTTCAACTTCGAGATCGGTCGCCGCCGCACCGCTGGTTTGCAAGGCCTGCTTGAAAGTCGTCACCAGCCTGTCACCACGGAACTGGCGGGCCGACAAATTAACCGACAGTTTGACCGGCTCACGTCCGGCACGCTTGAGTTTTGCGAGAAACTCGCAGGCACCGACTATCGCCCAATCGCCAATACGGTTGATGAGTTCGCTGTCTTCGGCAAGAGCGATAAAGTGTTCGGGCAATAACAGGCCGCGCACCGGGTGCTGCCAGCGCGTGAGCGCCTCCGCGCCCACCAGACGGCTGTCGTCGAGCTGCCAGAGGGGCTGAAAGTACAAGGTGAAATCGCCCTGTTCGAGGCTGGTCCACATCTCACGTTGCAGAAACAGCCTGTCCGCCACCTCGCGATTCATTTCGTCAACAAAAAACTGGTAGGTATCGCGTCCGTGTTTCTTGGCGCGATACAACGCCAGATCGGCGTTCTTGAGCAAGGTCTCGGCGCTATCGCCGTCGTCGGGCGCGATGGTGATACCGATACTCGCGGTCACATGCAGGGTGTGTTCGCCGACGATGAGCGGGCTGTGCAGCGCCTCAAGCACCTTGTTCGCCACCACCGACGCACCCTCGATGCCGACCACATCGCACATAAGGATCGCAAATTCGTCACCACCGATGCGCGCCACCGAATCCTCGTTACGCACACAGGCCAGCAGGCGGTCGCCGACTGCGCACAAAAGGCTGTCACCGGCGTCGTGGCCAAGGGTGTCATTAACGTGTTTGAAGTTATCGAGATCCAGATACAGCAGCGCAAAACGTTGCCGCGAACGCTGGGCAACACGTACGGCTTGCTCGAGACGGTCGAGAAATACGCGGCGGTTGTGCAACCCGGTCAGCGGGTCGAAGAACGCCAACTGCTCCATCTGCGCCTGCGCACAAGTCAGCTCATCGACGGTCTGTTCGAGGCCGGCGGTCAGTTGCGCGTTGTCGATACACAAGGCGAGCTGGTGCGCGAGTAAGGTAAACCATTTCAAATCGTTGACAGTAAATGGCGGCGTATTACGAATGCGCGAGTCGACCAGCGCAAGACCGATGATCTGCTGGCCGTTCCAGATAGGTGCGCACAGACCGCCGAGAATGTCTGCCTCGAACAGGCTGGCCGCACCGTTAAACGCAGGGTCGGCGAGCGAGAACACCACCGCGCGACCGCGCCCGACCACCATCTCTTTCAGGCTGCGCGACAGCGTTTCCGGCTGCGTCTCACCGCGGCGGTCGCGCGCATAGGTTGGCGAAAAATCGTCGCCCTCCGCGTCGCGCATATACACCGTCAGTCTTTCGGCTTTGGCCACCACATCGAGCACGCTGGCGGCGAAGTATTCAAACAGGCGCTTAAGGTCGCGCTCGCCCGTCGCGAGGTTGCTGAAACGATGGAGCGCAAGCAGGACTGAACGCTCTGCATCCTGCCCGATCTCGGACAATACCTTCAGTTCGATGGCCGACAAGGACTCGGCAATATCGAGCGTTGATTCGACATCATCCAACTGCGTGTGCGCGACCGGCACCTCATTGACGATGCGAATGCTCAGCACGATGGGTCTGGCCGGATTGCCGAACAAAAGTGCATCGCCGTCAGTGAGTGCCACCCGACGATGCTCACCGGCAACTCGCTGCAGCACCGTTCCTCTGCGCAGCAGTGAGCCATTGGTGCTGCGCAGATCCTGATAGAGGACCCCGGCGGGGGTGCATTGGAT